>CAYJVI010000016.1:0-14508 GCA_964373595.1 uncultured Methanosarcinales archaeon
GGGTTTGGAAGAATTATTCATACAAGCCGCGAGTTTCAGCAATGATGCCCTGCATTTCCTTCTTTGCTTCAGCTTGTCTTTTATAGGCGTCTTCTAATAAGAATTCTTCCTTTCTGAAACCTTTAATTAACTCATATAGGTGCCCTAATTTGAACGGTTCTGATTTAGTATCAATCTTGTATGTAGCTCCGCCAAACATCTCTGTAGTCATGGATTCTAATATCTTCATTGATTTCGAATTAAGTATTTCCCTGTACAGTTCTTCTACCCCTGCAATATCTTGGCCTGTCTGCTGGTGCAATTTCAGGATGTTATTCTCTAATGCCTTCACTTCTTCTGGAACTTCTATTCCTTTTTTCTTAACATACTGAAAGAACTTGTCAAGACCGCTCTGCTCTCGTGATGTTCTTTTATTCAAACTGCGGAAATATCGTTTTACCTGATTAAATAATTCGCCAAATCCTCTGATGTCTTGGACAAGATTCACTTGTTCAGAACGAGTGAAATAGCTTCTATTAGCAATTGCTTCCATTTGGGTAACAAGATGCAACGCATACGCCTTAAGTTTGTCTAATTCTGTTTCTTCTCTCTCTTCAAGAATATACTCATTAAGTTCTTTCTTTTGCACTCTGCGTACTTGCGCAGCTGTGCCAGGTATTCTGGCTTTTACTCCTTTCCAGAAATTGTCCATCCCACCACCGGCCTTTAGGAGCGGTCCTGCTTCCGCGCCTCCGCGAATAAATTGATATATCTCCCAGATCAGCATAAGGACTAGGATGGTGATTCCCCAATTTACCAACGCTAAGATTTGATTAGCAAGTGTTTCTAAAGCCATTTTTTGTTCATCCCGCAAAGGTTCGAGCAACGCTTGGTATTTGAGAGCCTAATAAGTCCGTAGCATGGCTCTTCACTGAAACCAAAACCATTAAGAGTATAAGCAGCAGCACAATGCGGATAAAAATTTGCGTTCTCGTTTGCCCCGGCACTAAATGAAATAACCACAGGCCTCCGAACACAATTCCGCCGATCAGGATTACGGAAACGACCGTGGCATAGGCTGCTCCTATCCCTGCCAATACTGCGTTAGGAATAAATATTACTGATATGATTGCCAATATTGCAGAAACAACAATACCTATATTTTGGCTAAGACCGGCTACTCTGCTTCCTTCATACAATAATGCAAAAACAAGAACAACCAGTAAAATGCGCATAAAGCCCACTAAACCGAACTCGTTTTCTCCCAAAAATCCTAAAGAACCGAACCACAATAATTTGTTCCAGATATCTCCAAAAGAAGGGCCTGGTTCAGTGGTGCAGGAAACGACGAAAAGAGACAATAATAATACTAACCCAATAACACCTGCTTTTTTCCAACGCATATTCAAAAGAGAGTCATCCGAGTTATTTAAACTTTTCTCTACCACACGAAGAAAACTTTATAAATAAGCCATCATCCTGAACCAGCATGACTCACATACTAACTGTAAATCCTATCGAATTGAATAAAAAGGTTGCTGACGAGCTCAAAAAGCAGAAATTAGTGCAGCCTACCTCCTGGTCAAAATTCGTCAAGACCGGACATCACAAAGCCAGGCTTCCGGATAATCCGGAATGGTGGTACATCCGTTCAGCTGCAGTATTGCGCAGTGTGGCTAAACTCGGCCCGGTAGGTACAGAAAAATTACGAACCAAATACGGCGGCAGGAAAAGGCGGGGCTACCAGCCTGAACATTTCTATAAAGCATCCGGCTCCATCCTTCGAAAAATTCTCCAGCAGTTAGAACAATCACAATTAATCCAGCAAACCCAAAAAGGAGTGCATAAAGGCCGAGTATTAACGCCAAAAGGAACTTCCCTGTTAGACAAGATTGCCGTGCAGATGTCCAAGCAGGAACATAAAGAATTGCAGCAATAAAATGGCTACCTTCAAACATCCCTCTAAGAAGAAACGATTGATCAAATTAAGCAAGCAGACTAAATGGGCTCCCTTCTGGGCGGTCTTCAAGACCTATGGAAAAGGAAGGCGAGTGCATCCGTCACGATTGACGCATGTAAAACGATCCTGGAGAAGGACCAAGACCAAGGCGTAAAATGGCCAAAACAACCGAAAAAACACTGGAAAGAACCTATACTGTTCCTCTGCGGAAAGAATACATGAAAGCTCCGCGCTGGAACAGAACCAAGAAAGCTGTTACTGCCTTGCGGCAATTCTTAGCCAAACACATGAAAGCAGAAGAAGTGAAGCTAAGCAAGGAACTGAATGAAAAGTTATGGCAGCATGGGATCAAAAACCCACCGCATCATGTTAAAGTCAAAGCAGTGAAAGATGAGAAAGGTGTAGTTACAGCAGAATTATTTGGCGCTGAGAAGCCTGCTTCGAAGAAAGAGAAGAAAGCTGTAAAAACAGAAAAGAAAGAATAATTCTACGAACATTTTTAATTAATTTCTTAAGAATACTGAAAAGACTTATTAATAATCTTTAATGTTAAGATAAAATGCAACGCCTCATCTTCATCAAGAAAGCTGCGACTGGAGAATTTGGAAAACATCCTGCAGAACGAACTGCAGAAGAATTAATTAATTACGGGATAGCCAACATCGATAAGCCAAAGGGGCCCACTTCGCATCAAACCTCAGATTACGTTAAAAAAATTCTAAAAATATCCAAAGCTGGGCATTCTGGCACGCTCGATCCCGCCGTAACCGGTGTGCAGCCCATCGCCCTAGGCAGAGCTACCAGAATCACCCATTTCCTTCTTACTGCGCCGAAAGAATATGTCTGCCTGATGCACCTGCATAAAGAAGTCCCAGAAGAAACCATCCGGGAAGCTATCCAAAAATTCATGGGCAAAATACGGCAAAGGCCGCCTATCAAAAGCGCAGTAAAGCGAGTGGAACGAACACGGGAAATTTATGAATTTGAAATTATTGAGATTAAAGGAAAAGAGGTTTTATTTCGTGTCAAATGCCAGGCAGGAACATATATCCGTGTCTTGTGTCACAAAATCGGGGAAGAACTGGGCATTGGCGCGCACATGGCTGAACTCAGAAGAACACAAGCCGGGCCATTCACCGAGCAAGATAATCTGGTCACTTTAAATGACCTGCAAGACGCATGCCATTTTTACAAAGAAGAGAATAACCCCAAATTCCTTTTCCACTGCATCCAGCCGGTAGAAAATGCTCTCAAGCACATTTCTAAATGCTGGCTTCTGGACACTACTCTCAAAAGCGTCTCGCATGGAAGAGATGTGGCCATTCCCGGCATCAGCAAACTGGAAAATTTTAAGAAGGGAGAAATTGTAGCCGTGATGACGCTGAAAGAAGAATTAGTGGCTATCGGCGAAGCAGTGATGTCGGCAGTGGAAATAAATACCCAGCAGAAAGGGATTGCTGTCAATGTGAAGAAAGTGTTTATGGAGCCGCAATGAACTTTGAAGAATTGGCGCGAGCAGATGACAGAACCCTTGAAAACTTTATGGAGCCTTTATAAGACAATCCTCTTTGCAGTCTTCAAATCATATACATCAAATTGCAATAGAGCTACCTTCTTACCTATATTATGGTTACCAGAAGCTAAGCTCACTGTTTTTCTAATATCGTGTCTAAAAGTCCCCGACATGGCTACTGTTTCATGGATGTGTCCATGTAATGTTAAATAGGGCTGGCATTCTTTTATAAATAAACGTTCTGCTATACTTCCGACATGCTCTCCTGTTGTAATTATATCAAGATTAGTATCATTTGGCGGACAATGCATGACATAGATGGTTTTATCTGGTTTTTCTTGGAATAGAGGTTGAGCTAAATCTTTTTGGATAGAATCTTCCTTTTCCATCTCTGGCCTGAACTGAAATGGCGCCCATCCATCAAGCGCACTCAAATTACCAGCTAAATTATAATTTGTTTTCTTTCTCTGCGCATATTCTTTCTCTACGCTCTTAGGAACTTCACTAAAATCATATTTCTCCCAATCTTTAATACCAAAAGGGGTAATCGGAACATAAGAATAACCAACAATGTCAAAATCGCCATTTAACTTTAATCTTTTCCCGTGAATGATTTGATATAAACCATTTTCTTCTCCTCTTCCAAAAACATCAAGATTCACTTTACAATCATCATTGCCCATCATTAAAAACAAATTGATATTTTTCTCTTTCAGGGGGCAAACTAAATTTGGCAATCGTTCTTCGAAAAAAAGCCGCTGCGTGGCAATAAATGCATCAGGCGGAAGACCTTTCTTCTTTAATTCTTCGATTGAAGCAGTTACTGAATTTCCTTTCGGCGCAATGTCTCCGCCAACTATTACGGAGTTTGCTTGAATTTGCAGAGCATAATCAACCAGTTTTTGATATTGCACTTCATTGCCATGTAGATCAGAGGAATAGACCACAATATGTTTCTTAAGAGGACTTATTTTTATCACCACTACTGAAAATAAAGCACAGAAATATAAAAACCTATCTGGGGCAGCATTTATGGAGCCTTTAGGTTTCACCCAGTCTTTGTCTGCGCTCAGCTAAGCTCATCAAAAATACTTCATTATTCTTTGCTTCAGCAAGTCCGGCCTTTATTTTTTCCAGATGGCTCTCAACGATACTCTGCGCCTCTCTAAATGCTTTCTCGTCGGGAAAATCTTCTTTTTTGGGGAGGTAACAATCGTCATAAATCTTTCCAATGATCTGCAGCAATTCGCCAGCCTGTATGCTCTGCCGGCCGTCCAGCAGGCGCAGCATGAGATGGTTTGGAGCAATATTCTGTTCCACTGTTCTCTCGACATGGTTCCATCCTACTGACACCGAAAAATAAGGCGCCTCGCTGATGTTTCCTGCTTTGTTTTCGTAATAGACGCGTTTCCGCCCAATTTCTTCGCGGTTTAAAACATGCTCGATAGTTTCTAATTCGCTATGATGAGCCTCACCGACGATAGCTTTCAGGTTTTTTTTTTCAGCTAAGGATAAATCCAGAGCAAAGCGGTACATATCCCAATACAGTTCATTGGCCAGCCGTCTGCCGCGATACTTCTCATCGACAGCCATAAACCATACCGCCAGCATGCTCTGAGGAACATTCTCCTCTGGTTCCAGAGTAAGGTTACTGCTGTTTGATGCCGCAATAACTTCTCCTCCAGCATTGAGAATGGCATGGTAAGCAATGGTTCTGTCAGTAACCCATCCCCTTACCAAGGGAAAATAATCCGTCTCATCGCCAAATGCTCTCTCAAAAAGGTTTTGGGCTTGAATAAGCGCCGGATCTTCCGGTTCGGTGATGCGTCTTATGATGAAATAATCATAATTCAACCGCAAAATTCCCCGACCGTCAGGAAATTCTTTCCGTGAATATACCGATTTAGCTTCAAGAACACTAAGAAGCTTTTCCATTTCAGAAGACATTTTAATTCAACTCAATAACCATCCCTTCCCATCCGGGATTGGCTATTTTGGTTTCTCCTAAAACATCAACAAGGCCGACAGTTTCGTGCAAATGACCGCTCAATGCTAACCGGGGCTTGATCCGCAGAATAAAAGCAGTGTAATCTTTATTCCCCACATAGCGTTTTCCTAACCAATCCAGTTTCGTTCCAAAAGGCGGCTGATGGGTAACCAACACTATCTTTCTGCCATTATATTTCCCGTACCATTGTCGGGCAATCTTCCGAAACTCTGCATCCTGCAAGGTAAACCCTCCACCGCCGTGCCCGAGAAAAACATAATCACCGACCACGACTGCGCGGCGATGCAGATTAACCGCATTGGAAAAGTCTGCCATGATCGTTTCAAAATCCTTTCCCTCTTCATGATTCCCTGGAACGACATACACTTTCTTCCCCAGAGAATTCAGTTTCTTGAGGTTATACTTCAATCCATTCCCAAAAGTGGAAATATCTCCGCAGCAGACAATGAAATCTATATCTGATTTTGATGCTCGTTCTACTAACGCTTTCAGAACCTCTTTATCTTCATGCAGGTCAGTAAAGGTAAGAAATTTCATCGCCAAGAAATTATACTGCTTCGGCCGGAGAGGTTTCTTCTGCAGGTTCTTCTTCCATCGTTTCTGAAGTCTCTGCGTTTTCTGCTGCCGGCATTTCTTCGACAGCCACTTCTTCGACTACAGGGAGGCCGGATTTTTTAAGGATTAATACCCGCACCGCTACTTCATTCAGAGGATAAATCTTATGCAGGGCTTTCTTTGCGCTCATCTGCACTTTTCTGGTTACTAAATTCTCCATAAAGTTTTCAAAGGTGCTTTTTTTAAGTTCTTCGTCAAGCAGCGCTTTCAGGGTTTGCCGCAGCTGCTTCTGAACGGAACGCTGAGCCTTGATTTGGGTAACTATTAAACTCTTCAGCACCAGTTCTTTCCCGTCCCTGCTCCTGAACACAAAGAAATCATCCAGCCGGTTGGTATTTTTCCGCACTAGCTTCTTCACATAGGTTGCAGTCAATTCATATCCGGTAACTGACGCTTTCAGGACATTCCCTTCCTGGGCATCGATTTTGAAATTAACATAGGCATTTTGATCCTTGACATTTCCGGTGAGATCCTTTAAGTTGATCTTCAGAGGCCTTCCCAGCGCTTGTTCCGGCGAAGAGAGATAGGTTTCTCCTAATTCCATCTGCCCGAAGAGCTTTGGAGCTATAATCCGATACCAGACCTTCCTGGCAGTATTAACTCGTCCTAGACCTTTCTTGGTTGTATCTTTTGACATTGTTCTGTTCCTTAAGCCCGGATTTTTGATTTAGATACCCTTAATTTAAGATTAAAACGGTGGCTTATTTAAAAAAGTTTGGGTTTTAGCCGCAAATAGACGAAAGATTTAAAATAGAATACCTGATTTGAAAACCACCTTAGTATCTTAATCACCATGGAAGAACCAACCACAGAGACAAGAACAGGATCCTTCGACGTAAAACCGAAAGCGCCGAGAGTTAATGGGGTAAAAATAGCCCTGCCTGGAGAAAAACAGGCTGTGCCTCTCTCTGCCCTAAACCTAGAAATACTCTTAACCCAACAATATGGGGGGGGCAAGGTAATGATACGGGAACACCACTGGAAGAAGAAACATTACGATATCACCATAAATGTTGATCAGAGTCAAAACGCAGAAGAAATCAAAGGATATCTTTCCAGCACCTTCCTGCCGCAGCCGCTCGGTGGCCACATCAACTATGAATGGCCTGAAGACAGGGAAAAAGTACATCTTTTTAGATACTATAAAACTGAAAATGGGGTTTTCTCTCTCAGCTTTCGCAATATTTTATCGCCAGACCTGAAACCATAAAATGTGCCGAATGATTGTTGCGTCGGGAAAGGTAGATGTACCAAAACTTCTCGATAGCGTCATTCTCATGGCTAAGGATGAAAATTCTCTGCATGAACAGAATGAACATGATCCTGGCAGCTGGAAACATGCTGACGGCTGGGGCGCAGCCTACCGCAGCAACAAAGGAAACTTTGTCATTGCCAAATCGCCTAAAGCCATTTTTGAAGATCCGGACGTGAACAAACTCAGGAACATAAAAACAGATTTATTAATCGTTCATGTCAGACGAAAAGCGGGAAGTGAAATTTCCCTGGAAAACACTCATCCCTTTAAAGCAAAACATTCCACGCTGGGCAGCTGCGTTTTCTGCCACAACGGATTTATTCGGGATGAAATTCAATTTGATTCAAAATATAAACTTAAAGGACAAACTGATTCGGAGAAGTTGTTGTATTCTATTCTGAGCGAGGTTAAAGATGATCGGGTAGAAAATGCCCTCCGCAATAATCTGCGAAAATACACTCAAACCAAAGGCTCTAACGTGATTCTTACAGCCGCAGAAAAAACCTATATAGCCATGGGAAAAACAGAACTGCCCCGATATTACGGGCTGCATCTGGGAAAAACCAAGGACTGTATTGTAGTCAGTTCAGAAAGACTTAAAATGTTCCCCGACTTTTCCTGGGAATCGCTTGCTCCTGAAGATGTAGTTGTGCTCCAGAACGGCTCAACAGAATTCGCCATACATAAAGAAAAGAAAACTATCTTTCAAAAAATAGCAGCGATACTATCATAATCATGGAAATCAAAATCTATACCATACCTACCTGCCCCTGGTGTGTCAAGGCCAAGGAATGGCTGAAAAAGAAAAAAGTGTCATTTCAAGAGTGTAATGTCGCGGAAAGCCAGAACAGCCAGTATCGGGATGAATTATTGGAGAAATCCAGCCAAATGAGCGTGCCAGTGGTTGATTTTGAGGGTGTAATTGTGATTGGATTTAACGAGAAAAGACTGGAAGAAGCGCTGGAGAGGGCGAAGAAACACTCATAATTCAGCCAACACCTCTTCCGCATCTTTCCCTTCAAAAAGAATCTGATACAACCCTTCTATCAAGGGCAGGTGCAGATTTAATTTTTCTTTGAATCCAATAGCTTTCTTGACTGCAGTAACTCCTTCTGCAACCATTTTCATCTCAGCCAGGACATCATCTAATTTCCTGCCCTTGCCCACTTGTTCGCCCACATGGCGATTTCGTGAATGCTTGCTGGTAGCAGTCACAATAACATCTCCGATTCCTGCCAATCCATAAAAGGTTTCTTCTTTTGCTCCCAATTTTAAACCAATATTTTTTATTTCTTCCAATCCTTTAGTAATTACATAAGCTTTGGCATTATCGCCTAATTTCCTGCCGTCAAGTACGCCGACGAAAACTGCTAAAATATTTTTTAAGGCAGCGCAGAGCTGCACTCCGATAACATCATCGCTGACTTCAACTTTGAAAACATCTGAATTGAGCGCATCTCGAAGAGTTTCCCGTTCTGTTCCTTCTTTCCCTGCTAAGACAATCCCGCTGAACACTCCCTTGCACACTTCTTCCGCATGCGTTGGGCCATACAGGCAGTATACATTTCCAGAAACTTTTTTACTCACCGCATCGCTCAATAAAGTTAATCCCTCTCCAAATCCTTTAGAACAAATAATTACCGGTTGATTTGAGAGCAAATGTTTTGCTTTCTCGACTGTAACTTCAACCTTATCGGATGGAACTACCAGAAAAACAACTTCTGTTTTCAGAAGAACTTCTTCCATCTTATGAGAGATAAAAATATTTCCCGGCAAGGTTGCTTCAGGCAGAAGTTTGCAAATACGTTTTTCCTGCATCTCCTCTGCCTGTTCCTGAAAGAATTCCCAGACTTTGATGTCATGATTTTTCTTGGCAAGATGGACTGCTAAGGCGCTTCCCCAGCTTCCCCCCCCGAGAATTGTGATGTTCATAGAAATGCTTGGCAAACAAATCCATTTAAATGATTTGTGAAGGAAAGGACAAATAAAGTAAGAAATTAAAATTTTCTGCTAATTCCTTCTTCCGATAAGCCTCTTTTTAATAGTTCAAAAGTCGCAATCATGGGCGATGCCTCTATACTGTATCTGCCTCTTCTAATCTGCTTTAATATGTTTAACTTAACTAATCTACCAATATAAGGTGGAGAAACACCCACCCTACTTATTTCTGTGCTTTGTACTATATCTTTATCAAGTTTTGCTATCCTTGCAAAAGATATAACGTCTTGGTCTGAAGCAGCCGGGATTTCATGATCAAGCCAACTTTTACCTATATTCACTGCTTGCCCAATGCTTTCCATTACTCTTTTTTCTGTTATTTCGCTATTTTCCATATAACTCGCTGATGAAATGCATTGAACGAGATAAGGATATCCACTAGTTACTTTCTGTACTGCTACTACTGCTTTTATATCCCATTTAGTTTTTTCATTAATCAATGGTTTATTCAGGACTTCCTTAGTTTCCTCCAAGTTAAATCGTCCTATATTAAAATTAGCTCCTGAAAAAATTCTTGCAACAGGGGAATACTTATCTACTAATTTTTCTTCAAAATCGATGAAGCCGCTTATAGTCAACAAAATTGGCGTGTTTGACATTTCTTCAACAATCGTTTTTAGTTCACCTATAGCCTCGATGGACAAGAAATCGGCATCATCTATGGCAATTAAAATTAATCTTGCATTTTTCAAGCTTTCAATATTATCGCGCCATTGATGATAAGGGCTTTGATCAGCATCATTTTTAGTTCTCTCTAAGCCAATATTAAATACTGTTAATCCATCTACCTGTTTGGCAGCGTCCTTTAACCTTTCAATAAGGCTTTTTCTTCTTTCAACTTGTTGTTTTAGTTCTTCGTTAAGAAGCTTATAAAGTTCTTGATCATTTGTGGTTCTTGCCAATCGCCTGCTTATGATCAAAATATCCGAAGGGCGATCTTCTGAGCCAGCCATTTCACTAATTATCTTATTAATCAACGAAGTTTTGCCAACGCCCCTATGACCATAGATAAGGATGCCACCGGATTTTTTATGCTCTTTAGCCATAGCTATTCTTTCTCTAACTTTATTAAGAACGTGTTCTCTTCCACCAAAATATTCTGGTCTGGCAGGAGTCTGAGGATCGTAGGGGTTTGGCATTTTAATTTCTTTAATTAATTTTAATTAATGTTAATAAAAGCTTAGATTTATAAGTATTTGTATGGTCTACTATAATGATTACCAGCTAACAACCTAAACCCACCGTAATCAAACTAAACAAAGCAAATAGCTAACAAACTTATTCCAAAATAGTCAACGTCTCCTTCTCATTAATCTCATAATCGTAGAACAATTCCACCAACAGCGGGGTTTGATATGAACTTTCACTGGTTAAAAATCCATGGCACAGCAAACTCACGGATTTCTGTTCCGAAGCAAAGGAAAATAATCCCGCTTCCTGCCTTTCTGCGCCCCTAAAATCACACACCAGCGCTTTCCCGCCTAACTCTGCTTTCCCTAACGAAACTTTTCCCACGCTGCCCACACCTTTATTTTCCACCGTCATGCGCAATTCCACTTCCCTTCCCTGACGGGGAACAATCTCCAATGTAGTCACGCCTACCGGCGCTCCTTGTCCTTTATATGAAATTTCCCGTTCAAACTTGCAGCCGCCGTCATAGGTTTCATATCCCGTCAATTGAGAAGTTACACAGATGCTGGGCGTGAATTCGACCTTAGAATCATACTTCACATAAACCCGATAATTCTGCGCTTCTTTTTTTGCTCCGGGAAGTAATTTTCGTACCAAACCGGTAAACTCTACTATTTCTTCCCCTCCTTCAGGATTAAAAATGCTTTTTCCTTCCAACAAACTGATTTCTTCCTTCTCAGAAAACAATTCCACATAATGATTGTCAAATCCAGCAATGGAAATAACCGCATTCTCGATATCATAGGCTAAAGTATTATGCAGGAGAATTGGAAGCTCCAACTGCCGCTCCTGATATTCTTCCGCATTTCCCAGGGAAGATATTTCCACATCCATGAATCCCTGCCGGTAATTTACTTCAGCTCCTCGTTCAGCAGTTTTCTGACATGATAAAAGTAGAAGGGATAGTACAAACACCAAAAAAATAGGGATTACCTTCATGATACCAGCTCCGGAGTTAACGGCGTAACTTCAATATTAGAAATTGATTTTGTGATTTTGTAATCATAATTCAGGTCTGCCACAAAGGTTTCCACTTCAAACGCATTGCCTTTCAAACTCTTCAAATCCGGAGGAAGAATCAGGAAGCATCGTTTTAATTCACTTGGTTCGCGTCTCTTGGTCAATGCTTCTGAAACTTTGATTTCCCCGCCCTGCAGACAATCTTTATCTCCAATTTTTTGCTCATCGACGCTAAATCCTCGTTCCAGCAGGCTGGAGAAGCTGTAGCTGTTCACCTTCAGCACCTGCCAGCCGCTCCTATCAATGATATCCGCAACTGAGAATGAAAAAGTTACCGGCTCTTCTACCAAAACTAAAGGTTGTGTTCCATCTCCTGTGCCGAATTTAAAATTCAACAAGGCAAATTCGGCCGGTCCCTGCGATGCCCTTTCTTTACCCTTGAAATTATCTGCTTCTATCTGCTCGCGGACAGTTTTATCTATCCCCTTGCTTACAAAGGCTCTCTTCAGGAAGGAAAAGGTCTGCATTCCCGATAATACTGCGGAGTATTCTAAAGTATATTTCCCCTTCAGATCTGCTGTAGGCTGGCATAAAATTTGGATTTGTGATTCTTTCCCGGTAACTTGTATTTCTGTTTCCTCTTGCCCAAAAATGAAAATCGTTCCTGGAACTTCCAGTTTACTTTGTTTAAAGACGCAGGAGACATGAACACCAAATATAAGCTCTCGCGGATTTTTCACCTCTAACGTAACTGGATACCGTTCCCGCACTTCCATGGTTTTCTTGGGGAAATATTCATCTTCCTTCAATTCCACTTTGGTAATTTCCTTAATAGCTTCGCTGACGCTTCCGGCTACACCCGGGCGGCCTCCTTGTTTAGCCAGTTCTTTCTGCTGCTGGATACACTCTTCCTGTTCTTTGGTGGTTTCAACATTATTTTTACAATACCGCGCAATCCGTTTGTCCTCCAGACAAGCATTGTATTGCACTGCTGCGCTGGTAGCGCTGAAAGTACAGCTGAAATAATCAGCCCCGGTATTCCTGGTTTCCTGGAGGGTTTTTCCTACTTTAGCAAGCTGCTCTTTTGCGATATTGAAATACTCAGCATGGGTTGTATCTTGGTAGATCAAGAAACTTTCCGCAGCCTGCGGAAGCGCCACATACAGAATCCCGCCGAATAAAATTATCAGCAAAGTCCAGGTCACTGCGCCTAAGCGCTGGCCGGCATCAAGAGCATCGCCAACGCCCATGACAAACAAAATCAAGGACAAAATTATCCAGTCAAAAACATGGATGGCAATAAAAATGTTTTTAGCTTCTGAATCGGGCAATAACAACAAACCTCCTTGAGCTACGAATAAATCCATAAGAAAAGTAGCGAGGACAAAAATTCGCTTCATCTTTGCTTCCGGTGTGGAATTGACAAAAATCAGAAAAAGAAAAAACAGCACCACGCTGATGATAAAAGAAAGACCGGGATGGTAACCGACTTTAACTTTTAAAAATAATCCCAAACCGCCAAGGAAGAGCAAAAAAATGTACAACATCGGTGTCGGAACTTTTGAAACTGCACCAGCCCCTGCAGAAGGAAATAATGCTGGTCGTGAAACTCGCGGTTCCGGCTCAGGCCTGGAAGATTTTTTTTCAAACAATTCTAATGCTCTTTCCTTAAAAGAACGTTTCTCTCCTGATTGTTTATCTGCAGGTTCTTTATCTACCATAATCGCCTCTTTTTTCTAAAGAATACTAATCTTCCCGCCTATAAAAAGCTTACTAGAGAAAAACGATCTACTTCACCAAATCAACGCGTAATTCCCTGACCTCAAGAGTTTTTCTGGGCTTGATCTTCAAGGCATTTGCTCCCTGAACTACGTCATCGCTCACATCAAAGGTATAGGAAACGTCTTTGGTATCAAAGTATTTCTTATGGCCATTAAACTCCAGATCGCCGAATTTCCGCGCTATGACATCCACAAAGTCGAAGGTTACGACCATGCGTTTGTCGCCTTCGACGACATCACGGTATTCTTCGTGGGACAGCTCAAAGTAATAGGAAGGGAAATCCACTTCCTTCAATTCCGATTCAACCACCACGTGGCCTAAGAGGTAGGTGCCTTTTTCGGTCTTGAAAATAATCTCATTTTCGCCCTGATTTAATGTTTCTGGAGAGAATTCTATCGGCACCATGGACAGATCACAGTCCGGCACGCCAGAATAAACCAGTTTTCCGTTGATCAGTACACTTAATGTTCCCACTTCCGTAACCTTGCATCCGGGCTGGAATTTCAACACCACTTTTTCCAGATTCTTTTTCTCCACTTCGGAAATCAGGAAAATATTCTTTGAGGACTGCGCTTCCACGCTGGTAACATCGGCAACAACCTGAACATTCTGCAGGGAAAGCTCATTGGTGCGCCAGAACGCCAATCCCGGCGATGAGACTGCAAAAGTAACTTCATTTTGCTCTTTCAGCTGATTCTTGGGAATGGAAATGGGCTTTTTCAAAGTTCCGGGAGCAACATCATCATTAAACACCTCTTCCCCGTTAAAAGAAACGATTAAGCGTCCTTCTGCTTCTTTGACCTCTAAGCTCAAGAGCATATCCTGGGTATGTTTCAGATCCGGAATGCTGAACGAAAGGAGATCTGTCTTCTCTGAGAATAATCCTTTCTTGGCATAAGCGACATTCTTCTCCGCCAACACCTTGGCTTCCGTCTGGGTATAAATATTCACCACCGGAAGAGGATGTTCTATTTCTTTCTGCGCTAAATAATCAATTCTTCCCGGGGAAACTTTCAAAAGATTCTTTTCGGTAATTCCGGAAACGGTGGGGGAAGTGACCGTCGGTTTATCTTCCAGGAGTTTTGCTCGCTCTTGCGGCGGTATTAAAATAATGAAGCCTACGATCAATGCTGCTATAATAGCTATAAGAACTGCTGCGCCTGCTGCGGACTGGCCTCTTTTACCCATACGAATACAGAAAATTTTGGTATATATAAAGTTTTATGTTTGGTGGCACAATATAATTT
>CAYJVI010000017.1:0-14076 GCA_964373595.1 uncultured Methanosarcinales archaeon
AATCTATCAGAAAATACAATCCAGACTTATCTTTCCGAAAATCAAGAGTTTTGCCTTCTAGTGTCTCATTAACCTTGGCAAGCCCGTGTGCTCTATATTTACCATGGTCATAGCCACCGCAATCTCGGATAAAAAGATGATTGGCTTGATAGTTATCCAAGCATAATCGAAGATGTTTAAAGTCCAATTTTTTTGGCATCAAATATTGTTCCATGGGTAAAATAGGAGCAGAGAATTTATAATTCTTTTGTAAAGACTTGCCACAATGCTATCACGGCCAGGACCGTCCAGAAAACCAACTGCAGCCAGAAGGATTTGAGCAAGCTTTTTCTTGTGGGCATCAGTTTCTGAGCAGTTTTGAGCATGCAATCATAATAAGAGATTAAACTTACTCCCAGCAAGAGTGAGCAAAAAAGTAATGCAGCCATGACTTCTGTGACTGAAAGGGCAGTAAAGAGATAATACCCAGTAACCAATATTCCTAAAGAATATACTAAAACTACAACTTGCTTGTACTTCAGCAGGAATTGCGGCGCTTTCATCCAGACTTTAGGTCCTGCTATCAGAATAACCACTATTTTTACCAAAACAATTACGGAAAGGATTACTGCCAGGACATCTATTGCGCTCATACTCTAATGATATTATTTGTGTTTATATAGTTTTTGACAAAATTTGAAGGGCTTTAAATTACCAAATATTAAATTCCTTCACTATAATTTTTAAATATTAGGCCTAATCTGTACTATATGGATCAAGAACCTAGTCTGGAAGAACGGTTATCAGAAAATAATTCACCGACTGCTGCCAATCCAGGTTTAGTTGGAAAAATTGCCTATCATTCTAAATATTTTGTGGCTGATGGGATATCAAATGCTCTTTTTTCGTCCATCATGGTCATAACAGAACGGGTCTCAGGAATGGAATGGGATAAAATAGGGACATCCAGAAGCATAGGAGCAGTGACTGCGTTCTTAACGGGATACGCCTACAATTCTTTATTGAGGAAACAGTTGGCAAAAAGTGCTGGTGTAAATACACAGAGTTCTTGGTTAAAGAAAAAGTTCATTGATATAACAGTAGGAATGGCGACCATGGCGCCCTATTATGCTCCTATATTATATTATGCCGGAGCCTCTTCTAAAGAGATGGCTATTGCTTTGGTTACCGGCTCATTGCTGGGAGCAGTGGCGGGAGGAGTATATGGCTCTGTTGCAGACAAATGGAGAGTATATTGTGGTTTACAACCGGTTTTAAACAAATAATTTTTATCTGGCTTGTCCGGAAAGCCACCCGCCTGGCCAAAAGGAATGCTTGACAATAAGTTTTATATTGCTATACCTGTTAAAAAAATGGAATGATAATCCCTCTACTTGTTTTAGCAGTAATTTTTTCCCTTATTGCTATTCGCCAAATCGGAAAATTCCGGCTGGAAATATGGCAAATTATGCTCTTTGGCGCATTTGCAGTTCTGGCAACCGGACAAATTTCACTTCTCGACGCTGTAAAATCTATTAATCCTGATGTCATGTTTTTCTTATTTGGCATGTTCGTTCTCGGACAAGCGCTGGAAGACAGCGGCTATCTTTCACATCTCTCGTACAAACTATTCAAGAAGGCAAAATCTGCTGAGCATCTTTTGCTATTTCTTTTATTTGGAATGGGAATTGCCTCGGCTTTTCTTATGAATGATACTATAGCTATTATCGGAACTCCCGTGGTTTTACTTCTTGCCAGGAAACACTGTCTTCCGGCAAAACCGCTATTGCTGGCGTTAGCGTTTGCCGTAACCATTGGCAGCGTCATGAGTCCGATAGGAAATCCCCAAAATCTGCTGATTGCGCTCAATGGCGGCATACAAAATCCTTTTGTTATTTTTCTAAAATTTCTTTTCATTCCGACCATGATAAATTTGCTTTTGACTTTTTTCCTTTTAAAATTTTTTTATAAGGATCATTTTCGCTGCACCTTAAATCATTCCCAGGAGCCGATAAAGGATCACCGATTAGCCATCATCTCTAAAGTCTCTTTGTTGCTGCTGGTTCTTTTGATTTTTCTCAAAATCATGGTTGTCCTATTAAAATTGCCATTTGATTTTTCTTTACCGTATATCGCCTTGATTTCTGCGCTTCCTATAGTGCTTCTTAGTTCTAAAAGAATTGAAATCGTGAAGAAAATAGACTGGCATACCCTTATTTTTTTTGCTGCTATGTTTGTGCTCATGCAAAGCGTCTGGGATGCCGGTTTTTTCCAGCTGCTTCTAGATAAATCAAATATTGAAATTACTTCTGTCAGTATGATTCTGTTCGTAAGTATTCTTCTCAGTCAATTCATATCCAATGTTCCTTTGGTAGCGTTGTACTTGCCGCTACTTCTTCATGCTGGTGCGAAAACAACGGAAATGATGGCTTTAGCTGCCGGCAGCACCATTGCCGGAAACTTATTTATTCTAGGAGCTGCCAGCAATGTTATTATTATTCAAAATGCAGAAAAAAAAGCACAGGAAACCATCACCTTTCTTGAGTTTGCCAGGATTGGGATTCCACTGACCTTGAGTAATGCGTTGGTATATTGGGTCTTTTTGAAGTAGTTTAAATTTACACCATTAAATATATAAAATCTGCAATCATTACACTCTGAAAAGTGGTGATGTGATGATACAAAACAAAGATTTTGTAGCATCTTCCAAAAATCTGGGGGATTTTTGTTAGATGGCAGAACTAGCTCTCATCGGCAATTTCCTTCTTGCGTTAGCCTTAGGAGCATTAATAGGCTTAGAGCGGGAATATGCCCGATACCGAAAACATGCTCATGACTATGCTGGCATCAGGACTTTTCCTCTTATTGCCTTGTTTGGAGCGCTTTCAGCCTTTTTGGGAGAAATACTCAACCCTTGGATTTTAGTGGTAGGAATTTTGTTAATGGGTGTTCTGATCATTATTTCCTACTTTGTCCTTTCCAGCGGCACCAGAAAATTTCACGGCGCAACGTCGGAAGTAGCAGGCTTTCTGACTTTTTTCATTGGCATTCTTTCCTATTTTGGCGAAATTCAATTGGCCGTAGTGCTTACGGTAGTCATCACCGTCATCCTGTATTCCCGTTCTGTACTCCACCAATTTGCCCGGCATTTAAAAAAAGAAGAGATCCGGGGCACCTTAGTTTTTGCGGTTATTGCCTTGGTAATTCTTCCTTTCCTGCCCAATAAAGGGTATGGTCCTTCTGAACTCTTCAATCCCTTTCTTACCTGGCTGATGGTTGTGTTTATCTCCGGCATTAGTTTTGTGGGTTATATTTTAATGAAATGGTTCGGGGAAAAAGGCATAGAATTTACCGGCATTCTCGGAGGACTTGCCAGCAGCACCGCGGTAACATCCAGTTTTGCAGAACGAAGTAAAAAAAATGAGCAGGTCTATAAAGCTCTGGCGTTAGGCGTCATCCTGGCTAACGGAGTAATGTTTGTCAGAATCCTGCTGGAAGTATTTGTTCTCAATGCAGACTTGTTTGTACAACTCCTTTTGCCCCTGCTGGCATTAGTTATAGTTACCGCGCTCTTTTCATACTACATCTGGAAGAGAGCTAAGCATGTTTCAGAAAAGATTGAATTGAAATCTCCCTTTACCTTAAAGCCGGCCTTAAAGTTTGCCGCTATCTTTGCATTGGTATTAGCGTTTGTAAAACTGGCTCATTCTTATCTATCTTCAAAAGGAGTTTACATAGTAAGCTTTCTATCCGGGTTTGCTGATGTTGATGCCGTTACCGTATCCTTATCCCAATTGGCAGGCAATGCTTTACCATTAGAAACAGCGCGAAATGGCGTACTCATTGCTGCGCTTGCCAATGTGGCCATGAAAGGAGGAATTGCCTTATTTTTTGGTGAGAGAAAGTTTAGCAGAATGGTAGTGAGCTTTTTTGTGCTGTTGATCCTGCTGGGGATAGGAATCATCTTTATACTTTAATATACTCTAAAATGAATCTACAATACAAAAAACTGGATTATTTTTTGTGTGAAACCATAGAGCAGTCTCTGGACAGGCATAAACTGGAGGTATCTGATAAAGCTAAGAATTACATTATAACTATGCTGGAACGGTTTGCCGATACTTTAAAGTTATTTCCAGAACAAAGGATTGTACCAATCACTTTCCAATACCGGCGTCTGGTTGAAGAAAACAGCAAGTTATGGCAGAGAGAGCTGGGACAGGAATTAGGCGATCATTGTTTATTTTTAATGGGATATTTTTATGATTTTGTACGCCGCGGAGGTGAAGGGCAGGTTGAATACCATTCCCTGATTGGATCTACCGCCTACCAGCAGACCGGGCAATATCCTTTTGTAGAAATAGCCAGGAATTTTAATGATTTATACTTAGTTATAGCTGATCTTCATTTGCCGGAGTTGGATGATCCCAAAAAACTGATACAGGTATATCAAAAATGGATGGAAACTAAGGACCGATATTACGAATCATTGCTGCGAGGGAAGGGGATTGTGCCGCAACCGATTAAGAAAGAGAGCAATTAATAATACTCAATCTCGGGCTTATCATCTTTCTTTTCTGATTTCTTTTCAGCCAAATTCAAGAAAGAACCAAAATCGGGCGCATTTCCACTGGTTCCATTGGAATCTTGTGAGAACATGCCCATTAAAGGTGTGGTATCAGTCGCTGGGGAAGAGGTATCTTTTCGTTCCAGGATGGAAGTCAGGATATGAAGAACTTTGCGTATATCCTCATGGGTATCTACTTGCGTGTCTATAGTGAGTTTCATCTATGCACCTGACCATAGAAAAGAAAAGAAGTTTAATAAGGTTATTGTTTTTTAAAAGCAACAGATAATACTTTTCCCAGGGCTTTTGTTAATCCCTCTTCAAATTCTTTACACATGTCCGGCGATTGGGTGAAAACGTGAATTGCTTCATGGGCATAGGTAGCTAAGAAGTCTTCCTGATTTTGGAGTTGATCCAGATGAATGTAAATTTGCGGTCTCTTATCTTTTTCATTCCAATGACTCATGCCCTTAAACCATCTTTGGTCACCACTGTCATCATATGCTCGGGAGAATATATGCAGGTCTGCAGCAGGCGAATTAGAAACAAAAAGAATCTGATTTACCCTGCTATGCAAACTGTAAATGCGTTGTTGATCGGAAGTAAGATTGGTAAAAGGAACAAAATCATACTTCGGCTTATAGTTTAAAATATCATCTGCAGTTTTAACGCCAGCGGTACGAAGTAAGGTATGGTAAAAAGGGATTTTCACCACAGTATACCCTTGAGCGCTGGCGTCAGCATTAACATTAGGCTTGTTTTTTGCTTCTAAAACCGCTTTTTGCCCGTACAATTGATAAAAAGCATTGCGCCACTGATGGGGATGCAGCGGCTGCTCATCGGAAGAAAAGTAAATATTCTTTTCCACACAATCAGGAGTAAAATCTTGAAGAAGCGGTGTAATGAGCTCCGCGGAATGAAGCTGAAGAATCATATTTTTTAAAATAGATTCCAACTGTGTCTCAATGACATGATCGCGATCCGGCGAAAGGAGAGCATCAGCTTGCCTCCCATTCAGCTGATAGGTTAAGTAGAGCGGCTTTGGAGTGTGATATTTAATCTTTTTGACAAAAAGTTCTCCTTCAAATGGTTTTTCAGGTACAAACAGGCGATGCTTAGGATGAATTTCCCTTACTTCAGTAAGCGGGAGATCGTCACGAAAATCAATAATACGTTCTGCAAAGGAACTAACATGCCCAATTATCTCCGCAGACGGTTTCCTGATGAGGGTATAGGAACCTTTCATTCTCATAGCTCCAGTCGTAATTTCCTGACAAAGAAAATCGACTTTCCTGTTTTCATCAGCAAGAAATAATTTTTTTATGGTGGGCCGCACCGTCCAGTCCTGGGAAGCAAATTCAATATCCACAGTATGCCGCAGTGCGGCAGCAGAAATCATCTTGAGTCCTTCCCCAAATTTTCCGGTCTGCGTTTCTCTGTCTTTTTTGTTGCTGTAGTGGAGAACCGTATAAACATATCCGTATCCCTTACCATTGTCTGAGAAAAGGATTTCTTCAACAGGTTTAGCAGGATCATAGTCGCGGAAGTCTACATGCGCATCGCCTTGAAAAAATGTAATGGCGTATTCTGTTCCGCCGCAGTCTTCAGGGAAATGATTGCTGACAGCATCAAAGACAATACGCTCCGGCCCCCATTTATCAGCCCGATAATCCAAAGTGGCCCAGGTTTCAATTACTTTCGTTTCCAATGCGGATTTAGTAGAATTATCACTCATGAAACTTCTTCTCGTATGAATATATTTAACTTTTATGCATATATGTTATTATACTTTCTCCATCCGCCACAAACCAACATCAATAACTCTCAGAGGCTTCTCATGGAATTTGAACGCTGCTTTAATGGGAAATTCGTATCTCCAGACATCCGTAATTGTAAATCCAAAATCCTTGGTTATGGCTTCAACAAAAGCCTGAGTGCTCCATTTATGCATGCTGTACACGATGGAAGCAACGATAAACGCCTTCTCCAGGAATTTCCTATCGGCGTGTTCTTGTTTTGTCCCAAAAGGAGGATTCTGAACGATAATATCGGCTTCTCCATCAAATAAACTGATATCATGGGTAATGAATTCTGCTTCTCCTATTTCGTATTCTTCCGTGACTTTCTCATAGTTTTCCCGGCAAATAGGCATAATTTCCGGGTCTTTGTCAATAAAAATAACTCTTCTGGCGCCCATCAACAACAATCCTATTCCCAGAATTCCCGGACCGCAGCCGGCATCAACAATGACTTTTCCGGCAACTTCGCCTTTCAGAGCCATATTCCACACCCATTCTGCGGCAATGCTGCTGGGAGTAGGGTATTGCTCCAGGGTTAACGAAGGCTTTTCAAAACCTGCTAATTTGCTTAAAATGACTTCAAGGTCACGTTTGGAGCGGATAGACATGTTGGTTAAAAATTCTCTCAAAGATTTATAAAACTTTTTACTCACCTAAAAACAGAGGTAGATCCTTATCAAGAGTGACTTCAGCATTTTCAACAAGTTCTAACGCATACAATTCCTTCCTGATTTTCTTCAGCCTCTTCGGAAGTTCAGCTTTTACCGCTTCAAATCGGAGACTGTCAGTAAATTGTAGTAAAAGATTGTTGTTAACTTCTCTTCTGAAAGCTTTAACATTATTGGCTGTTAACTGAAGTTCAGCAGCTCTTTTTCTAGAGATAGGCTTGATTTCTTTAAGAGCGAGTATTTCATATACAACATCATCTAGTTCTTCCGTAAGCGGTTCTCTAGGACGAAGCACTTTTTCAAGGTTTAACTGCTTGAGATGAACTTCAAATTGAGTTAATTTTCGTTCTATGGACATTGCAGATGTGGTGAAGAAGGAAGTTTGTTAGCAGCGGCAGGCGAGTATAATTATTTTCTCGTCGATAAAAATAAAAAAGATTTCACAAATGCCTTTTCTCGTCGATAAAAATATCTGCCTGCAGAAAAATTACTCCTTTAAATGCTTTTCTAAAACCGGCATAACTATTCTTTAGTAACAGTATGGCTCAAAATAGAAAGCTATTTAAATTCGGAGAATTATAATTTTACTCACGCTGGGGAGCGGTGGTAGATGCTTAAAAAAGAGTGTAGGGAAACCTATTCCTAAACATGAACAAAGACTTTGCAGCCATTCGGAAAATGCTGGAAGAGCATCTTGGCGCTATTAATGAAAACACCGCAGAAATTCAGGCTATGTTTGATTACCTGCAGGAGCTGGAGATTAAAGTAGATAAATTATCGCAGCGCTTGGATCAGGCTCAGCTTGATTTGGGATTGCCCCGGCTGAAGCCGTTCATTACGCCATTAAATCACACTGAGCGCAAAGTTTTCTTAATTCTGTATACCGAAGAATCCCTGCTTTCGTATCCCGAACTGGCGCAGAAAGCCAATCTTTCCATTTCAGTCATTCCTGAATGTGTCTCTTCTTTGATCCAGAAAGGGATACCATTTAAACGTTCCTTCTTTGAAAATCAGCTTTTTGTGGGATTAGAGCCGCAGTTTAAGGAGTTACAGGCAAAAGAGAATGTTGTCAATTTGAGTTTGCAGAGTTTTATGGAATGATAATGTGCAGAAGAGAAATGCTTATAAGTTTCTCCAAAAATAGTACGATTATTAACATGGACTCTCAATTTGAATTTGAAAGGCGTGAACGAAAATTAGAAGAGGTGATAGAAGAGTTAGAAACAGAATTAGAAGATACACAAGGAAAAGTGTATCGTATTGATGGGCATAGTGCAGAATTGTTGAATGTATTAGGAGTTTCGAATGAAAAAGCTGATCTTATTTACGCCGTTCTTGATTTAGAAGAAGATTCCAGAGTAGATTCAGTAAGGCTATGTAATTTAGGCGGCTTAAGTGCTGAGGTATATCTTAAGAGGCAGTTTAAAGATGTTGGTTCTTTGAAAAGCTATTTAAGAAAACACCATCTTCCTACAGATACTATCTCTCGTGAAGGCGCACACTATCGGCTCCGTAAACCAGAACTTGACGTGACAGTGTATTTTTCTACAAAGGAATAAATTCTTTTTTGAATTTGGCAAAGAAAATTTACTTGTTAAGATTACGAATAATCTAAGAGATGATAAAAACATTTAATGACTTACATTTTAAGAGAAACATAAAACTAAACAAAAATGAAAAAGAAAATTACGATAAAATACAAGACATATAATATTAAAAACATTTAAGCAAAAGGCGAATGTTTTGAAATAACTTACCAACGTTGTTTTAGCAGTTTAATAAAAAAACATGATGTTTCCACAATAATCTCTGCTACCTTAGTAGAATCATTTTATGCTCTGTGTTTGTGCGATAATTTTTTTACCCTACTTAGCTCTTGGTTCTGGAGAATATTTTTACCGCTACCAAAAATCTTATCTTCGTAGCCCTGCTTTTTTCTTCAAAAGATGGCTTCCGACGTGGTTTTCCTAGTTTTTACAGCAAATTTTATATACTTAGGGCTCCCTAAGTGAACAAAGAGGTAAAGAATTTGTCCCTAAGTGCACAAAATAAGCCGCTGGCAGCAATCTATATCCGTGTTTCTACTGAAGATCAGGCCCTGCATGGATTTTCCCTAGCAGGACAAGAAGATATATTAAAAAATTATGCCACGGTCTTAGGCTATGAAATCCACTGCATTTACAAAGACGAAGGGAAATCAGCAAAAGACATTAAAAAACGCCCGGCAATGCAGCAATTGTTGCAAGATGCTGAACAAAAGAAATTCTCCGCTATCTTCATATATAAGTTAGATAGATTTAGTCGAAGCTTAAAAGATTTAATCCTTACTATTGACAAGCTGAAGGAATGGAATATTGACTTTATTTCATTACAAGACAAAATTGAGACTGCTTCTGCTTCGGGAAAACTGATGTTCCACATCATATCTGCTTTTGCCGAGTTTGAACGTAATATTATTGGAGAAAGAACTACTTTTGGCATGCAGCGTAAAAGCAAAGAAGGCGGTTTTGTAAATAAGCCGCCTTTTGGCTATAAAATGGTTGATAAAAGTCTTGAATTTGATTCAGAAAGTGCACCGCAAGTGCGTCAAATCTTTGAAGAATATTTATCCGGGAGTCTAAGTCTCAATAAATTGGCGAAAAAGCACGGTTTTTCAGTCAACGGGCTTAAAAAAGCACTTAGTAATAGGTCTTATTTGGGAGAAGTGCGATTTGCTGGAGAAGCAAATAAGGGCAGCCACAAGGCATTAATTGAACAGGAATTATTTGATAAGATCCAGCTTAAAATGAAAAGTAAGAGTTAAAAGAGAAAGTTGGTGATATCTTTGGATAAATAGTTTAAGCAAAAATTAGAACTTAATAAAATAAAAGTTAATCATTAAAATCGATAGTTTCATTTTGAAGTGCTGAAAATTGACAAAATAAGTTGTAAATTTAAAGAATAAAACATTTAATCTTTGATTGTTTGTTTCAGAATAATTCACCTATTAAAAAAATAAAGAAGTAAGAATTAATAATATTACAAACTCACCCAAAATAATTCTCCCGTTTCTCTTCCTGCAGTTCTTCTGCTTTGCCGCTCTTTTCAAGTATTCCTTTCAGCTTCTGTTCAAATTCTTTTGCCTGCTGCAATAACGGCTTTGGATCTACCTGCAATCCAGTATAAGCATCCAATGCTTTGATTATTTCAGCCGCTGCTTTACTGTCCGGCAAACCGCTTTGCGCTTCCGCAAAGAAAGCTACTATCGGAACTTTCAGTGATCGAGCTAATAATGCACCAGTTACTCCGACAATTATTCCTTCACTTAAAGGACTGGCAACACCGGATAATTTCTTGGCTAAAGAACCGTCATAGGTGGCGTAATAAAAGACCTTGCTTCCCGGATTAGGGCTGCCTACTCCTTCTAAGGAGATCACTTCTTTGGCAGATAATTCCTTGGCCAATTCTTCAATCATTTCTGCTAATTTCCATCCTAGATTCTTGCCGATGTTGATGGCATGAACTAACACTAAATTGTATTTCTTGTTATAATGAAGGGAAACCGGCTCAATAACCTTGTTTTGATGGATAGCAATCATGGCCGGAATTTCATCCATTTCGATGATGCCGATCTTTTCTGTGTCCAGATGATCTAAGAGAAATTCCACCGCAATAGTGCCGATTAATCCGAATCCGGGGAATCCTTCTACAATAGTTACATTTTTTGGTTTTTTAGAGAGGACTAATTTCATAGGCATCACCTGTTTTGATATCTAAGGGTATGATTCTCTTTTTCTTTTTAAGCTTTTTTGTTTTCAGTTCTTTTTGACGCCATATCTTTTTATAGTTCAAAACGATATATGAGTTCATGACGCTCACCAAATCCCAGCGATTGATTCTCTATGCTCTGGGACAGTTTTACACTTCTTTAAATCAGCCCTTAGTAGAAAAACCGGTCCAGGTCAGAACCTCAAAAATCGCTTTCATTGAGCATTTATTGCAGTCGAAAATAATTTCCCAGCGGGAAAGGGCTTTATATAAAAATTTAGAAACGTTAGAACTCAACAAATTGATTACCTATGCAAACAAGATGATCATTTTTACAGAAGTGGGAGTAAAAGAAGTAGAAAAAATCAACAAAGAAATTCAACGGTTTATTTCTCTGGAAGGTTATTTTGAGCAGGAAAAGCCCAAACGGAAATTGCAGACGGTGATTAAGAGTTAAAAAAAACCCTTTTTAGATTTTACAAACCTTTATAAATATCCCTCGTTTCACACCCAAAGTTATGGCAAGACAAGTCGTGGAAACAATGGTTGAAGGCGGCAAAGCTACTGCAGCTCCCCCGCTAGGTCCGGCTTTAGGTCCTACCGGGTTAAATATTGGCCAGGTAGTGATGGAAATCAACAAAAAGACTGCTGACCTTAAAGGTATGCAGGTTCCGGTTAAAGTTATTGTCGATACTGACACTAAATCTTTTACTATCGAAATTGGGACGCCTCCGGCTGCAGCTTTGATTAAAAAAGAAGCGGGAATTGAAAAAGGCTCAGGAAATCCATTAGCAGAAAAAGTTGCTGATCTTAAAATTGAACAAATTATTAAAATTGCCAAAACAAAAGAAGATTCTTTGTTAGGAGCTAATCTCAAAGCAAAAGTGAGAGAAATAGTCGGAACTTGCCAATCTATGGGCATTCTGGTAGAAGGAATGTCTGCTCCTGATGCCCTTAAAGCTATCAGCGCCGGGCAGTTTGACAAAGAAATTGCTTCAGGCAAGACTGAATTAACGGCAGAAGAGAAGCAGGAATCCGAGAGAGAACGAAAACGCCTGCAGGAAGAAGTGGAGAAACGGCGTGCAGAGTTTGAAGCGCGAGCTAAGGAAATCCTCAAGCTCTTTGAAGCAGAACCTAAGAAGGCCAAGAAAGCTATGGTTGACGCAGGAATTCCACAGAAGATCATTAACGAACTCATCCCAGCTGAAAGCAAAGAAGCTGCTCCTGGCGCTAAGAAGTAGATTTCTTGTTTTTTTTTAAAATTTTGTTAATCTTTGTTACCTTCTTCGTAATTTATCCAATTCATCAATTTCTGCTTTTTTAATTTCCAGCAAAGTCTGAGAGAGTTTTTCCAGCAGGACGCCTACATTTCTGGTTTTCTGCAGCTGTTTTACCAGCAAGGCAATGATAATAACCGATTCCACCAGAAGAATAAAAATAACAATAGCAAGAACAAGGATAACTTCTACTAAAGGAATATCTACGCCGAAGACTAACATCGTTTCACCATTTTATAAGGGAATAAAAGTTTTAAGAATTATAAAGGTTTCCTTTCATCCTGATACCTCATACTTATTCTCAGCAACTAATCTATCACCGTTCTCATAAACCCGCCCCACAATTTCATACTCTCCTTCCAGAGCAGAAGCATCGTACTGCACTGCAAGAAGAGCGCCTTTTCGCAGATTTACTTTATAGGGCCCATACAATTCTCCGTAGATAGTTTTAGACCGCTCAGTAAAGAGCAAGGGCAGCATGGCTTTCAAAGGCAGGGAGAGCGGCTTCATCAGTGGTTTTTTTACATTAATATCTAATTCCACCGTAAATATATCTTCCTCCCTGCCTTCCTGAGGAGGAATTACAATGTAAAAATCAAATTTTTTAGCCTGGGCATCAGCATCAACAGCTATACCAATAAGCAGCTCTTCCCGCGGCCCTAAATCTTCAACAAATACCTCTTCTCCACCTGATGAAAATATCAGCTTTGAGGACCTTGTTTTGTCCAGCGTCAATCCCCGCCGCAGTTTAATTTCCTTGGTCAGTTCCTGTCCTGGATTTAATTCTACATTCTGCAATTCTTCGGCATTGATCAACAAATCCTTTAAGAGCCGTGCAGAAATGTGTTTCTTTGTTGGTGTAAGCGGCGTGACCACGGCAGCTCCTACCAGTCTTTTCGGCAGCAGACTGGAAAGTTTGGTTTTATATGCTTGCAATATCTCCACTTGTCCTAATAATCTGAGCGCTTCTAATTCCTCTTCGATGTCAGCATCGCTGGCTTCGCCGTCTAGTAAGAGGCCTTCTTTAATTTTCCTTTTCAGGATTTCTTCATTTTCCAGCGGTGCTTCTTCTTCCTCCAGCGCAGCAGATAACACCACTCTTTTATCTAAATTGTTAACGAGCTTGATTACTTTTGTTTCCACTCCAGTCAATGACGGCGCTTCCGCAGAAACTCCCGGCGCTGCTCTTGGTGCCGCTTCTGGTTTTGTGCTTACACTTACGGCAAGATCTCCCCTTTGAAAAGCGCTGGAAACTTCACCGGCTGTTGCTGATTCAGCAGCTGCTGGAGCTGCTTCTGCAGGAGAGGGGGCTGGAGCTGCTTCAGTCGGCGCTGCTGCTGGTGGAGCAGTAGTTGTAGTGGTGGTCGTAGCTGGCGCGGCAGTACTGCCCCCAGAAGGTGTAGCAATGTTCTCAGCATCAAAAATTCTACTTACCGCGTTATTCATGTTGCCGACAGTGTCATTAGCAAATACGATAATTGTTTGCCCGCCTTCCGACAGAATCCCGGTATCCAACGAAACACTCCATGTTCCTGAAGTATTTGACGCAGTTCTGTTAAACGGCACAGTTCCATTACTGAACTGGAAGATTACGGTGGTTACCTGCGTAACATTATCCCGCACCGTAGCATTAAAAGAGTAAACTCCGCTGATGATTGCTCCGGCAGACGGACTGGTAATATCGACAGTTGGCGCAGTCCTATCGACAGTGAAAGAAAGGGTTTGAGTGGTATTGACATTGCTGACAGTATCGTTTGCATACACTCTCACCGTATGCGGTCCTTCATTGAGAGTGGCCATATTGACGTTGGCATTCCAGGTGCTGACATTGGTCAATGTAACGTTAAAAGCAGTGTTGTTGGTATTAAACATCAGGATAACTGTCTGCACCTGAGTGACGTTATCTCGAACAGAAAGATTGAATGCCTGCACACCAGAAGTGAAATTACTGGTATTGGCGGGAGTGAGAATGGTCATGTTGGGAGCAGTCCTATCGACAGTGAAAGAAAGGGTTTGAGTGGTATTGACATTGCTGACAG
>CAYJVI010000017.1:14176-14457 GCA_964373595.1 uncultured Methanosarcinales archaeon
TCTCACCGTATGCGGTCCTTCATTGAGAGTGGCCATATTGACGTTGGCATTCCAGTCACCACTGACATTTGTCAAAGTGACATTAAAAGCGGTATTGTTAGTATTGAACATCAAGCGAACTGTCTGCACCTGAGTGAAGTTATCCCGCATCGAAACATTGAATGCCTGCACGCCAGAAGTGAAATTACTGACATTGCCTGGATTGACGATGCTCACATTGGGAGCAGTCCGATCAATGGTAATAGTAATATTTGTTGATTTGTTTACGTTATTACTACTAT
>CAYJVI010000018.1:0-13731 GCA_964373595.1 uncultured Methanosarcinales archaeon
CTTGGAACATTATAACATAACCTATTTATAGTGTTAACTTTTGATTTGGTTATGTCCATGTACGTGACTGGGATCGGCAGAACTAAGTTTGGTGTTTCAGATAAGACTTTGGCACAACTTGCTTATGAAGTTATACTTAAGGCAATTAAAGACAGCAAGCTATCAATCAATGATATCGGCGCTATATATGTTAGCAATTTCTTAGGGGGGATACTAGAAAATCAACTCCACTTGAACTCTTTAATCTCTGGTCTTTTGCCTGGGACTAACATTCCCATCATCAGAGTTGAAACGGCTTGCGCATCTGGCGGTGCAGCCTTCTACGCAGCTACCATGGCCTTATCATCCCATGACCACGTTATGGTCATCGGTGTTGAAAAAATGGCCGGTTTCGACTCTGAGATTCTTCCGCACGGAATTTCTTCTGCTGGCGATGTATATGCTGATCAAAGAAAAGGGGTCATTTTTCCTGCTGGTTACGCTCTTATAGCTGAAGAATATATCAATAAATATGGCATAACCGCGGAAGATTTTGCCCTGGCTTCTCTTAAGGCGCACCAAAATGCTAATTTTAATCCCTTAGCCCATTTTCACCAAAAAAAAATTTCCCTGCAAGAAATTAAGGAATCTATGGTGGTCTGTTCTCCCGCTAGATTATTTAACTGTTCACCCATCAGCGATGGGGCAGCAGCAGTCATACTTTCCCGAGAAAGACGTTCAAGCCGCGATGTAGAGGTACTTGCTTGCAGTTTACGGACGGATTCAATTTCTTTGAGTCACAGGAAAGAAATCACCTCCTTCCCTGCAGCTAAGTTGGCGGCTGGAGACGCCTATGCAAAAGCCAATGTAACGCCAGCAGATATTGATGTTGCTGAGATCCATGACGGTTTTACCATAGCGGAAGTAGTCGGTATGGAAGACCTTGGATTTTGCAAACCAGGAGAGAGCAAACACTTACTGCGACGCGGAGAGACTACTCTGCAAGGAAAAATTCCCGTAAATACTGGTGGCGGCCTGAAAGCTAATGGACATCCTATTGGAGCAACTGGTGTATGCCAGGTGTGCGAGATAGTGACACAACTTCGAGGCGAGGCTGGCGATCGTCAAGTAAAAAATGCTAAAATTGGTTTGGCGCATAATATTGGCGGGGTCGGTGGAACTGCTATAGTTACCATCTTAAGAAAATGAAAAAGGCATGTGTGGCTTGTAAGAAGAGTTATTACGAAGACGTAGAGGAGTGCGTGTTTTGTTTCTCTAAACTGGAACACTGCAGTCCCCCAGAAAATTTGCGGGTGAGAAGTTACACCCAAGTAAATACCCCTTCTCTAAATCATAAAGAAACCCCTTACTATTGCTTGCTTGTTGAAGATTCTGAGGGAGATCTTTTTCTTACGAAATCAATGCTTCTTCCGGAGAAAGGCCAGGCTGTAAATCTTAAAGAGGATAACCTGAAGTTAGATCTTCACATAGGTGTCATCGGAACAGGTATAATGGGCCGTGGAATTACACAATTATTACTACGAAAAGGAGCAAGCGTCACTTTGGTAAGCCGCAGCAACGAACGGCTTAAACAAGTACAAGAGCAGATCAGCAAACATCTCTCCACATTTGTTAGTTTGGGAGAAAAAGAGGGGCTGTTACGCAATTTAACCCTAACTACTGCTATAGCTGATTTAGCTGATGTTGATATAGTGATAGAATCTATTAAAGAAGACCTTGCCTTAAAAAGAAATATTCTTGAGAAATTAAATGAGGTTTGTTCAAAAGAAACAGTGATAGCTACCAATACTTCCTGCCTATCGGTGACGGAACTTGCGGAACTGGTCACTGATCCATCAAGGGTAGCGGGACTTCATTTTTCCAATCCTGTTGAAAAAATGTTATTAGCAGAGATTGTGAAGACAAAATATACCTCTCAGTCGACCATTGTTTTGCTGAGGGGGCTGGCAGAGCGATTGGGTAAAAAACCGACTATAGCGGATGACACGCCAGGATTTATTGCCAATAGGATTTTTGTTCCTTACTTACTTGAAGCCGTTTATTTATTTGAGCAGGGGGTGGACAAGAAAACCATTGATGACAGTGTTAAGTTTGGTTATAATCATCCCCTGGGGCCTTTGCAAGTGATTGATCTTATGGGTGTGGATACGTTTTATGACATTGTGTACTATTTGCATCGGTCAACTGGCAATGAGAAGTTTAAAATGCCTCGGATCATTGAGGAGATGATGACCAAGAAGATTCTTGGTCGCAAGACCGGTGAAGGTTTTTATACCTACAGCAAGAAGTCATGAGCAATCTGCGGAATACGTACAAACCACGCATTTTGCTGACTTTGCCGCCGCTTTAAGAATGATAGTTTAGTAAAAGATTTAAAGGCAAATTGACCGATGTTTTTTTATGCATGAAGAACTCGGTATCGGTATAGATATTGAAAGTATTGACCGTTTTCAAGGCTTAGAGCAAACAAAAGATGCTCTCTTCTTTGAGAAGATCTATACGCCGGATGAACTGGCCTATTGTTTCTCAAAAACGGATCCTGCTCCCCATCTCGCGGTACGATTCGCGGCCAAGGAAGCGGTAGTGAAAGCATTATACAGCCTGGGAAGGAAAGCAATTCCTTTCAGCGCAATAGAGATAAGCCATAATCAGCAAGGCCTTCCTTTGATAAAAATGAATCATAAAGAACAAATCCAGCTGCAGAGCAAAATAAGTCTTTCTCATTGCCAGGATAAAGCAGTTGCCTTTGCTCTTCTTAAGAGAGTGGAGAACAAGTAATGCTTCAGGGCAAAGTCGCTTTAATTACTGGAGCAAGTAAAGGGATCGGTAGAGCTATTGCCGTTCTTTTTGCCCAGCAGGGAGCAATAGTAGTTCTGAATTATCTCCGCAGCGAAGAGTCGATAGAACAAACCATGCAACACATAAGATCTTTTTCTCCGGGGTCAATGGCTGTTCAGGCAGATGTACGTAAATCAAATGATGTGCATCGGCTGTTTTCTGCTATCCAAGAAAGATTCGGTAAACTTGACATTCTGGTGAATAACGCCGGAATTTTGAAAGATAACCTTATTCTGAATACCGAAGAGGAGGAATGGGAACAAATAGTGGATACTAATCTTAAAGGAACATTTTTCTGCACCAAGGAGGCAGCGAGGATGATGATTCTTAACGGCGGAAAAATTATTAATATCACTTCTGTCGTAGGTGTGTATGGAAATGCCGGACAGGCTGCGTATAGTTCAAGTAAAGCAGGAATTATCGGTTTAACAAAAACAGCTGCTAAAGAACTTGGCCCGGTAGGGATAATAGTCAATGCTATTGCGCCTGGACTTACCGAAACAGACATGATCAGTTACCTGACGCCGGAGCAACGGCAACAATTGATCAACCAAACAACTATGAAGAGGATCGCCAAACCAGAAGAAATTGCTCATGTTGCCCTTTTTTTGGCCAGCGGCTTTGCAAGTTATATTACCGGGCAGGTAATTAATGTTGATGGCGGCATGATTATGTAAATGAGGTGAAATGATGAAACCACAACTTTCAAAAAAAGCAGTAATGTTTAGGCGGCAAATTTCTCCGGTGCGCCAAATTATGAGTTACGCTAATCCGGTTTATTTTAAAAAGTTGGGATTCGAACCGCAAGAAGTAATTTCCTTTGCCGGCGGGTGGGTGAATCATAAGGCGCCAAAATTGTTACAGCAAGCATATGCCGATATCATTAATGATGAACAAAAACTTCATCTATCGGGAGGATATTCTCCCACCTTAGGAATGCCTGCTTGTAAAGAAGCGTTGATAAAATATGAACAACATCTCTACAATATGCAGGGGATTATCCCGGAGCAGATCGCTATCGGGGCTAATTCTACACAATTGACCTTTGATCTTCTTCAGGTGCTTCTTGATCCCGGAGATAAAATTTTGCTTCTCGACCCTGCGTATTGCAACTTTCCTACGCAAGTCACCACTGCTCTCGATGTCGAGATTATTCGTTTTCCCGTCGTAGACCTGGAAACCTGGAGGTATGTCCCTGAGCAAAAAGTGCAGGAGTTCGCTCAATTCATTCGGCAAGAAAAACCAAAAGTAGTTTTATTGGTAGCTCCCGATAATCCTACCTCCCAGATCCTTCCCCAGGCTTTTGTTCAGGCTGCTCGTGAAGCAGTTGAAGAAGTTGGTGGTTTTTTAGTGATAGACTTTGCCTATAAAGATATTGTTTTCAGCGAAGAGCTTCCGGAATACTTCTCCTGGCCGCCAAGCGATAATTTTCTGTCCATCCATTCCAATTCTAAATGGTGCAGAGGCTTAGGCCGGCGCTTAGGATGGATTGAAGCCAGCGAAGAGGTGGTTTCCTCTTTTGAATCAATCCAATGCTCTGCAATTCTCTGTCCTGACACTTTGCACCAGATGGCCCTTACTGCTTATCTGGAGAAAGCAATTGCTGATGGAAGTCTCAGGAATTATATTAAGGAAGTTAGCGCTCTTTACCAGAGAGCTGCTGAAAAAACAGTCCAGGCCATCCGCGAACATACCGGTTTACCTTGCTTTGTGCCTCAGGGCGGACTTTATACTTGCATGAAAGTAGGCCGGGATAGCGCTATCTTTGTTGAGGAAGTGCTAAAAGCTACCGGCGTGCTTTTTGTTCCGGGCTGGGGATTTGGAAGATCACAGCAGGATGCAGTGAGAATTTCGTACGGTCCATTGGTGCATGACCTTGATAAAATTGACCAGGCCATGAAAAAAGTGGGCGATTTTTTACAACGGAGCAAGGGAACATCATGAAACGTATCTTTATAACACGGCGTTTGCCTGCTATTGCCAAGGAGCTCCTTAGTAAGCATTTTATGGTTGATTCTTCGGAAGATAATGCTCCTTTGCCGTTGCCAAAACTTGGTGAGATAGCAGCTGCTTATGACGGAATATTGACTACTGTCTCAGAAAAAATCACTTCAGAACTTCTTGCCGATAGTTCTTTACAAGTAATTTCTAACTATGCTGTTGGTTTAGATAATATTGATCTTGCAGCAGCGCAGCAAAAAGGGATAACGGTGTATAATACTCCTGATGTTGTTACGGAAAGTACCGCGGATATGACTTTTGCCTTGCTGTTGGCGTTTGTCAGGAAAACGAGGGCCGCTCAGGATTTTGTGAGATCAAATGAGTGGAATGCCTGGAACCCGGAATTATTTTTGGGGGAAGAATTATGTGGAAAAACCATGGGGATAATTGGTTTTGGCAAGATTGGGCAAGCCGTGGCAAGAAGAGCAATCGGTTTTGGAATGCATGTTGTTTACTATAACCGCTCCACTAAAATAATTGACCATCCCTTTATTGCTTCTCAGGTTCGGCAGGTTGATCTTACATCTCTTCTTGCACAGTCGGATTATATTTCTTTGCATGTTCCTTTGACACCAAAAACTAAAAACCTTATTGGGAAAAAAGAATTTATTAAAATGAAAAACCAACCGATTTTACTTAACCTTGCTCGAGGCGGAGTTGTAAATACCGATGATTTGGTAGAAGCCTTGCGCACAAAGCTTATTCGCGGAGCATGCCTTGACGTGACTGATCCGGAACCGCTTTCAGGCAGCCATCCCCTTTGTCAACTTGACAATTGCCTCATTGTTCCCCATATTGGCACGGCAACAGTAGAATGCCGTTATGCCATGGCTAAGATTGCAGCAGAAAATATTATCCGCCACTTTCAAGACGAGGGATATCAAGCGGGAGAGAATGGAAGAAAAAATCAGCCGAGTATGTAAGCGCATTTTAGGAGCTTATAGCAGTGATCTGAGTATGGCTAATACTCCCCAGTGGGATTCTCTTAAACACATTCAGCTCTTAACTGCATTAGAAAGAGAATTTAGCCTCGCCTTGCGTTATAAAGATACTTTGCAGATGACCAGCGTTCCCGCAATTATGACTGTCCTTAAACAATACTGTTCTCAACAAGAAAAAAGTGTTCAACTGGTTTCAGATGCAACAGTTTTGCCCCATCAGCGGCTTGGTAAGCCTTTCCAGATTGAACATCAAAATATCTACCAGTTATTTTGCGCTCAAAAAAACAGTTCTCCCGATAAAGAATTTCTATTTTTTCCTGATAAGCAGCAGGTATTTACCTATGCTCAATTCGGAGAACAATTTTTGAAAGTTGCAGCTGTTTTGAATCAGCATCTTCAGCAGGGTGAACGCATCTGCCTCATCATTCCCACTTCATCTTCTTTTGTAACTCTTTACTTTGCAGGTTTGGCTTTAGGGTTAGTTATTGTGCCTATCAATCCTGATCTTTCTTCCCCGGAGATGGAATATATTATCAAAGATTCCCAGGCCAAAGCAGTATTCTTTGATCCGACAATGCAACGGAAAGTCCAGGCTATGAATGTTCAGTCTGGAGTGGGGTTTCACTCTTCAGAAACTGTTTTAAAGGAAAAGTGTGAAAGTTCATCATCAACTTCTCAAGTCAGGCTTACGGATGAAGCAGTTATTATTTATACTTCGGGAACGACCGGCAATCCTAAGGGAGTAGTTCTTACCCATCTCAATTTGCTTGCCGATGCCAAAGCTATCTCTGAATGGTTTGCATTCTCTCCTGAAACAAGAACATTGTGCCTGCTCCCTCTTTTCCACAATAATGGCCAGGTAGTAACTCTTCTGAGTCCGCTTTATGCTGGCGGATCTACAGTTATGGTTCAGGCCAAGGCTAGTTTGATGACTTTTTGGCATCTGGTGGAGAAGTACGCAGTCAATTGGACTAGTGTCATGCCTTCCATTCTTTCTATTCTGCTAAGTCTGCCTGCTGAGCGCAGAGATAATTCCATGGCCGGTATTATTTGCGGCGGGCAGCCCCTCACTCCAGAAGTTCAGCAGCAGTTTGAAGATCGTTTTAAAGTTCCTGTTTTTGAAGGCTATGGATTGACCGAGACTACTTCGTTTGCTTGTTTTAATACTTTTTCAAGAGAACAGCGAAAAAGAGGCTCGGTGGGAAGAGCTCTTCCCGTCAATAAGATCACTATCCGTGATGATCAGGATCATGAACTAAGCCCTTATCAAGAGGGAGAGATTTGTATTCGCGGGCTTAATGTAGCTAATGAATATTTTATGCTTAGCGAAAAGAATGGGCAGGCATTCCGTAACGGCTGGTTTCGCAGCGGTGATTATGGATATATAGATGAAGACGGCTGCATTTATTTTAAAACCAGAAAGGATTTTCTTATCATTAAAGGCGGAGAGAATATTTATCCTAGTGAGATAGAAAATGTTTTCTTTAAACATCCGGAGGTAGCAGAATGCGCAGTGATAGGGATCCACAGCAAATTGCTGGGGCAGGATCTCTGCGCTTTTGTAAAGCTAAGGGAACATTCTTCTGCGGAAAAAAAAGAGCTGCAGGAATTTATGATGGGAAAAATCGCCGGATACAAACAGCCTAAGGAGATAATCATCATCAACAGACTTTCTGACATGGACGAAATCCCTAAAGGGCCCACTAAGAAAGTATTGTATCGGGAGTTAGATAGATATTACCGGGAAAAATTATATAAAGAAGAGCCGCAGCGCGGATGATATGGATGCTCTGGAGAAGGAAAACAAACTTAAGCAAGTCTTTGCGCAGGTATTTAATGTTTCAAGAGAAAATATTACTTCTGAAACCTCCATGCATTCGCTGGAACAGTGGAGTTCTCTTATGCACTTTAAGCTGGTTGCTGCTGTGGAGAAGGATTTCGGCGTTAAATTTACAGAAGATGAATTCATGATGGCAATTAGTTTTCGCGAAATTCTGGGGCTGCTGGAGCCGAAAAATAAAGTCTAGAAAAAAATTCAAGGCCTGATTCCCGGAATAATCACTCAAAGGTATATTATCGATTGTATATGCCAAAGAATTAAATAGTTTATGATATTCTCTTTCTCCAAGGGGAATGAGCGGATGATTCTGTTCTTGCCGTGACCTCACAAAAAAAAGGGGCGGTACGATGGATTATTCAAAACTAATTGTGTGTCTACTGGCAATTTCATTATTTACGTTTGCGGCGGCAGAGACAAATTTATCTTCAGAACAGAATGCTTCGGTAGTGAATAATTCTATTGGCATATTACCTGTCGAAGAAACTCCCGCCCCGGCAGAAAATACTATTGTTATTCAGCCTATTGAAGAAAACCCGCCAGTTCAGGAAGAAACTTTAGTTGCCCTTCCCGTTGAAAATTCTTCTTCTATAACTGCTGGACTGGTCATTGAGCCAATTGTCGTGCAGCCAAGCATCATTAAAACTGTTCTGGAGTTAGTGCTGAGCAGGATTTCAATTCTACGCGGACAATTAGCGCAGCTTACTGCTTCCCTCTTCTATGAAAACAGAACGCCAATGACGAATAAGGAAATTTCTTTTTATGCCAATGAAGAGAAAATTGGCTCAGATATTACCGATGGGCAGGGAGCAGCAAAAGTATGGTGGAATACGTCTCCCTTTGCTCCGGGAACTTATGTTATTTCTGCAGAGTATAAGGGCGAAGCAGGAATTGCCGGAAGTTCTGCCGGCGGGAATGTGGTCATTACGGAAATTGTGCCTGCGGTGAAAGAACCAGCTGTCAATGAAACGCCTCTGGCTATTGCTGCGGTGGCAGAGCCAGCAGCTATAAGCGGTGTTTCTGAGTCGAAGGATTGCAAAACCATTACCTATAAGCGTGAAGAGTATGTGTATGGAACATGCGCCAGACCAGTAACGCATATGGTATGCAGCGATGCGCCGGCAAATACCAGCTGCACTCAGCCAACGTTTGAGAATTATAATTGTCCGACTGGAACCAAGATGGTGCAGCATTCATACCAGGATTGCGATATTAAGGGTTATAACATCACCAGCGGCGGAAAACAAGTGGTGCTGCACACGACTGAGTATGCCTGCACTCCTGCGCAAGAAGCAGATGGAAGTCATGTTGTGATCTGCGACAGCAAGTTTGACGGGAATGGCGACGGTAAGTGTACGTCAGGAGAAAGCTGCCAGAAGTTTGTGATCGCTGCAGGAGCAGTAGGAAAGTATGAGCGAAATTCGCAAGACGAATTCACTGCGAGTGATGACAGCTACGTTGTGGATGACGTAAGTGTGGAGGTGAAATCATGAGAAAAGTATTGTTCTTCATGGTTATAGTACTGGCATTGAGTATTTTTGTTCTCGGTGCGCCTGCGCCGTACAATGAACTCACCAATAGTTACAGCGCACTCAGGGTCTTCCATCTCAACAGCTCCTCAGGAACGACAGCCATAGATTCGCTGGGCATTTCCAATGGTATGGCTCTTAATGTTGAAGATATCGATTGGATTTCTTCTATCCCGGAATTTGGCAATGCGCTTAGCTTAGATGATGTTGATGAAGCTATTAATACGAGTTACATCTATTACATGCAAGACCCCATAACCCTTTCGTGGAGAATGAATATCACTAATGACACCGGTGTACAGGGTGATGCTGTATTCGCAGCGAGAACTTCAAGTTCAAGTGAGAATTTTAATATGATTATTCGTACCGACCAAGACCCTGATGCATTTCGCATTCAATGTAATAGCGGCGGAGGAGAAACGGTAATTCAATGGCCTGCTTATCCTTATTTTCACGATAGAAAATTTCACCATGTAGTATTCAGACATTATGGCGGCAATTGTGATGAATCAAGCCCCATAGAATTATGGATTGATGGGGTAAATATAACTCCGACTTTATTTGTTTCTGGAACAAATACTGGGAATGGTTCGGCAGGTAATATTTATTTCGGAAGGGCGGGAGATGGCGGTGGGAGTTATTCAGCTCCGGATGTTGACGAAATTCTTATCTTCCGAAGGGCTATCACCACCGCGCAAATTCTCGAACTTAACTCCAGCAGTGGGGTATTGCCGGCACCAACAGTTTCCTCAGTGAACTGTACTTCATGTAATATTCCTTTTGGGGACAGCATTTCTCCCTATACCACTGCCGACACCACGCCGACGTTTACGTTTCTTACTGATGTCAATGCTAACTGTAGGATAGGCGGTTCGAATCTTAATTACACTGGCATGGGTCCTTCCAGAGCCTGTACCAGCGGTGGTGGAGGAACTGGTCCCCATACTTGTACCTTAACCACGCAGGATGAACTTACCCAGTCCGATACGACGGTGTATCTCGGTTGTCAAAACACTGACGGTATTGAATCCGCTGGTGCAAGTCCCGGCGGAACGTTACGGATGGATATTGTTAATCTCAGTCAGACCTTCAGCGATGCTATCCAGGCCGGCGTTCAGGCTAGTGCTATCTGGCCAGGAGCAACCAGCTACAGCGATCAGCAGGTGTATCTGCGAAATTTACAGAATACTCAAGTGCTGGCCACAGTTGATCGGGTAGTTATCTCCGGCAACCAACGCTGGATATTCAATGCGATTTCAGGAACGGAAGCTGCAGCAGGATTGTTTAACATTACCCCGGTCGTGTACGTCTTTGAATTCCAGAATTATAGTTCCGTTGCCATTACCAGCAAAGTTTCAGGAATCATCAATGCAACCAAAACGTAGGGGGGCCACTATGCGATCAAAAACGGTTTTAGTTGTTTTGGTACTTTTAGTGTTTGTGTATAGTAGTTATGCTGCTGATTCCTACAAACCGTACCTGCATAAACCATCTGTGCCGGAACATCCGGAAGTGAAATTGTATGGGCAGTATAAAACCAATTTGTTTCCCGGAGCGGCAACCTATACCTATCCTTTTATTTTGCCAAAGGGTACTAACGGATTGCAGCCTTCATTGAGTTTGTCATATAACAGCCAGTCAGTGCGTGGAAGGCCGGGAATAGCAGGAGCCGGATGGGCGTTGAGCGAGAATTCTATCCAACGGGATGTTAATCACACCCCGGCAAGTATTTCTGATGATGCATTTATTCTGGTGTTGGAAGGAGCGTCCTATAAATTAGTGTATGATATTTCTGACCAGTTCTGGCATACTGATGTAGAACAATACTTTCGGGTGCAAAATCTTTCCGGCGCTTCTAATCAGAATGGAACCTATTGGTTGGTGACCAAAAAAGACGGCACCCGATATCGGTTTGGTTTTACCAATGATACAGAATTGTTAGCTAACAGAGGCAATAATTATGTGTTGAAGTGGAGTCTGGAGAGAGTGCAGGATACCTTTGGCAATACCATGAATTATTCTTATATGGAAGATCCTTTCAGCGGCGATGCCGGCGCAGTATATCTTTCTGAGATAAAGTACAATGCTGATGAGCGCAGGAAGATTTTGTTTGAGTATGAGGCTGCATCACGGCCAGACCGACGATTGACCTTTGAACAGGGGAATGCGAAAGATGAAAGCAGGCGGCTGAGCGACATTTCCGTGTATGCAGATAATGCCTTAGTGCGGCGCTATCACTTAAATTATACTATGCTGAGCCCGGCTTTGTCATCTATATCCCAGATCATGGATTACGGCAATGATAACGCCTCAGTATGGTATGCTATTTCGTTTGAGTACCATCTGGCGCAGCCGGGATATGGAAAATCTACCGTGGTATGGACGCCGCCGGTATTGTTTTCTGACAATTCTCATGTAGATTACGGCGCGCGATTATTGGATGTGAACAACGACGGATTTGTTGATCTGCTTCTGGGACGCGGCTCTACTTCAGAAAGGAAAACCTTTCTGAATGATAAAATAAGCAATTGGACCGAAGCTCCTGCTTTTGCGCCGAGAGGAGTTTTTGTTTCTGGCGCTTCCGGAATGGATGAAGGAGTAAGATTAGATGATGTCAATAACGATGGTTTGGTTGATATCTTAAAATCGATACAGGGCGCGGGCAGAGCAGTATATCTTAATAATGGCACGGGATTTAATGATTCGGGATGGATCATTCCCCGAGATTTTGTAAGTTCTGAGGGCAGCACTTATGGCTTGGAAGTGGCCGATTACAACGGGGACGGCCGCGCTGATTTCCTTCGCGGCCAGGACATTACTGAGCAAGTGTTCGAGAACACTGGAACAGGATGGATCCAGCTTCCCGACGCGCGAACCGACTGGAAGCTGCCGGCACCTTTTGACAAGGGCGGCGATAACGGTTTGCGCCTGGTTGATGTCAACGGCGATGGTTTAGTCGATCTGGTTCGTGGAAGTCAGGTGGGCGACGAGAAAAGTACTTGGCTGAATAACGGAACCGGATGGGGCAGCACTACCCTGTGGGAAACGCCGGTGTATTTTATTGACGTAGCGAGGGGTGATAAGGGCGCCAGGTTTGCGGATGTAAATGGCGACGGTTTGGTGGATATTTTGGTTGATTTTGCCAATTCTACATCTACCGATAGAAACGCCTGGCTGAATAATGGCACGGGCTGGATACGGAATGATTCCTGGCAGAGTTCGGAGGCATTTACTTCCGACGGCTTTAATATTGGGCGGCGCTTAGCTGACCTGAACGGGGACGGCTTTGCAGATATACTGGTGGCGCATCAGGATAGCAATTCCCAGTTTGTCTGGATGAAGAATTATACTGTTCCGTATCTTTTGAGTGTTATTGTCAATGAATACGGCGGAAGAACCCTGATTAATTATTCTACTTCGACCCAGTTTAACAATTCTGAGAATGGGACTTCTGAGATGGGGTTTAACATTTTTGTGGTAAAGAATGTTACTTCCGTGAATGGGCTGAGCGATATGTTTGCAGTGAATTCCACCGTTGTATACAACTATTCCTTTGGAAAATATGATCATAAGAATGCTGAATTTCTTGGTTTTGGCAAAGTGACGGAAATAACTCCTTTTTCTGTTATTAATCATTACTTCCACCAGGATGCTGCGCGGAAGGGGAAGGAATATAGAACGGAGATTACTGGTGAGGGAAAAAATTATTCTTTGAGTGTGAAAAGATATACCGTTATCCAGCAAAATGACATATTCAATGTAACCTTAGTGTTTTGGTCTTCGTATAGATATGATGGTAATGAAACACCCTGGGTGGTTAATACTTCGTATACCTATGATGGGTTTGGAAATGCCTTGTCCGTAACGGAATTTGGAGATATTAACATTAGCGGCGATGAACGGTTTACCAACTATACATTTACGAACTATACCTATACCACTGATACTGATGATTGGATATTAGACCGGGTTGCTTCATCTAAAACGCATGATGCTAATCATCAGAAAGTGAAGGAGAGTAAATTTTATTATGATAATTTAGGATTGAATGGCATTGGAAGTCGAGGAGCTTTAACCAAGAAAGAAAACTGGAATTCTGAAGGAAATAATACTTTTGCCTTCTTTGAGTATGATGTGTTTGGGAATGTTGTGCGGCAGACGGATAGTTTAGGGAATACGGTGAGCTATAGTTATGATAGTTCTCATACTTTTCCTGTTGCTGTGGTGAATGCTCTTGGCCATGTTGTAACCTACAATTATAATCCCGGAACAGGAAATTTGAATTTTGAAGAAAAGAACGGGATTCGGACTAATTTTGAATATGATACTTTCGGAAGGATTCTGAAAGAGATAAAACCGTATGATAGTTCTTCTTCGCCTACAAAGAGATATAACTACAGTTTTGACCGAATTGCGCCTGAAGTGATCAGAGTCAGTTTGAAAACCACTGCCAACAAGAGTAATAACATTTGGTATTATTATGATGGGTTGGCAAATTTAATACAGTTGAAAACTGATGTCGAGAATGACCAGCAAATCGTGAAGAATATATTTTATGACGGATTAGGACGAGTGAAACAAGAAC
>CAYJVI010000019.1:0-13480 GCA_964373595.1 uncultured Methanosarcinales archaeon
AACACAGAAAAACGTTCAATTATTTAAAGATGACGTTAAGTTGAATAGTATCTGAAAGAGTGGTTCAGCAAGAATCATTCTGATAAAATATTATGTCCTTCAGTATCATAGTGCAATAAAAACTCATAATCTAGTCATGTTCTTGATTTGGTGGTACTGCACAAACATGATCACTACCCAGTACAAATTACCAAATGTTGCCCAAAACAGAAGAACCAGTATGGGCACGTTGAATACTGCTCCTAAAAAGAGGAACAGGTAAAAAAGATTTGAGCCATAGACATCGCGCAGCCATTCGCATTTTCCTTTTCCGGGAAGAGGCATTCTTTCATTCTTGCCGGTGATCTCATTTTTATAAAAATGGATGATTAAATAATGCGTGGGGTAGCTCATGATGGCTAATATGCCCAGCACTAACGCTAAATAATTGCCCAAGCCGACCGCCAAGGCAAATACCAAGAGGGGGAAACTGATAAAGTCAATCATGGCATCCAGCCATTTTCCCTGCAGCGATCCCATGCCGGTAGCCCGCGCCAGGCATCCATCGACCATATCAAATATATTGGCTATAAAAGCGATGCTCGCGCCAATGAGGATATTTGTATACCCGCCTAAAAAAAGGAAGTACGCCGCGACGATTGCCAGGATAAAGGAAAGTACACTTACCTGGTTAGGCGTGACCAGAGTGTATTTGGCAAGGAATCGTGTAACTGGCCTTCCTAAATAGTCAAAGATAAGACATCCCCATTCTTTATGCCGAACATGAATGCCGGTAAAATTAACTGGTCTCTTTTGTTGGAACATGCCGTTAGCAATCTTGATTTAATTTATATGCTTTTTGCAACAATGAAGCTATCAACCAAATGAATGACGGCCTGGCCAAGAGGCTTGCGAGGAACTACGATTCGTAAGACATAATTATTGTTGGTTTTCTTTCGATAAAAAGTTCAATTTTAGTACAAAAATGGCATACAGAAAACCATATGTTTCTATCTCCGCATCATATCAGCTAAGAACCCAAATAAAATTGTCTGCAAGCCGAAGACTAACAATATCAGCATGAGAAACAGCAGCCCTATATGCCCTTTAATTCCGGTGGTAAAATGAAGATACACAAAATAGAAACCAATACTTATCCCCAAGAACAAGCACAGTCCTCCAACCCTGCCGAAAAATGCCAAAGGCTCATAGTCGCGGTAGATCCTAAGAATATTGATCCATGCTTTGATCGCATACTGGAACGGATTTTTAAAGAGTCTGCTTTTTCTTGTTTTCCTGGCAAGGATAGGTATTTCCGCGATCCTGAATCCCTGTTTGGCCGCTTTGATGATCTGCTCTTGGGTATATGTAAAAGTATTGATATAATTTATCTCTCGGGCAACGTCGGCCGTAAATGCTCTAAATCCGGTAGTAGAATCAGTAATGCGTACTCTGGTGAGCGAACTAAGAACTCGCGCAAAGGCCACATTGCCCAGCCATTTTAGAAAAGACATCTCCTGGATTCGTCCCCGAAACCTGCTCCCCAGAACCAAATCATATCCTTCTTCAACTTTTTGTATCAGCTCAGGTATGTGTTGGGGATGATATTGCCCATCCGCATCGGTGTGAACAATAATATCCCCTTTTCGCTGTAAACACTCTTTCATTTCTGCTTTGAATGTTTCTGCTAATCCCCTATTCCTGCGGTTAGGCACTACTGCCGCTCCTGCAGCCTTCGCAACTTCAGAAGTCTTGTCTTTTGAACCGTCGTCAAGAACAAGAATCTGATAATTGTATTTAGTAGCATCCATGACCGCCTTAATTTCTTGAATGACTAAGGGGATGGTCCTCTCTTCGTTATATGCAGGAATAGTGATGATCACTTTTGATGATTTTTTCACTGTTGATCACCATGCCAAATGATTTTATTCTCCCTAGCAGATTTTAATAATAAATGCGCTATCTTCAGAACCTGCAACCCATGTTCGCCGTTCACGGCCGGTTCGGTATCCTCAAGGATGCAGGCCAGGAAAGAGCCGATCTCTGCTGCCAATGGCTCTTTCTTGAAGAGATTTATTTTCCTCATGTCCCCTTCAACAACCGAATCCCAATTCCCGCTGGAATAACCTGGATTTTCATAAAAGTACAGTTCCTGATCTAAATAATTAACTTTAAACATCCCTTTCTTTCCAAACACTTGAATTTGTCGAATCTTGGTCGGTGAAAGATAATCAACAGTAAGCGTTGCCGTAACCTCATTTCCATACCGCAGTACTGCGGCAATCGAATCTTCCTGATGCGGATGAAGTTTCTTTTGCATCTCTGCATACATTCGCGTAGGATGATGATTGATCAAATAATGGATAACATCAATATCGTGAACAGATAAATCTATCACCACGCCGACATCAGTAACACGTGCGGGAAAAGGCCCTATCCGCTGCACATCGATCTTATAAATTTCTCCCAGCTCGTGAAGCCGATTCTTAAGCTCAAGTATGGCTGGATTAAAACGTTCTATATGCCCGATCATCAATTTAACATTATTTTTTTTGGCGCAATCAATAATTTCCTGCGCTTCTTCTTCGGTAGAGGCAATTGGTTTTTCCAGGAGGACATGCTTCCCTTTGTTTAACGCATACAATGCTGTTTCTTTATGAAACTTGGTTGGCACAGCAATAGATACCGCTTCAATATTTTCTTTCTCAAGCATTTCACGGTAATCTTCATATCCTTTAGTGTTATAGGTTCTCGATATTTTCTGTAAGAAACTGCGATTAGGATCCGCAACTGCCACCAGTTCAGCTTTATCGTGATGGAAATATACTCTGGCATGATTCTGTCCCATTGAACCGACACCAATAACTGCAATTTTTATCATCATGACATTTCCTTGAAAGCATTCACAATGTATCCCAATTCTTGTTCCGTTACAGAGGGGTGCACTGGCAAGGAAATCACTTCCTGCGCCAGACGCTCGGCAACAGGAAAGGATCGGTGCACATACTCAGCATACGCCTTTTGCTTGTGAATAGGCACTGGATAAAAAACCGCGCTTCCTATTCCTTTTTCTTTTAAAACTTCCAGCACTTGATCCCTGGTTAAAGGGTATTCTGGTGTGACTCTGATGGTATATTGGTGGAAAACGTGGCCGGCGGCAACTTCTGGACAAATTATCCCTTTCACATGATGTAAATTGTTGGTGAGAAATTCGGCATTTTCTCTTCTGCGCGCATTAAAAGAAGATAGCTTTTTTAATTGCTCCAGGCCCAGTGAAGCGGCTATATCAGTCATGCGGTAATTATACCCCAGAAAATCATGGTGATATTTTTTTTCCGAACCATGATTGATGAGCTTTCGCGCCTTTCGCGCCATTTCATCATCATTTGTCGTAATCATGCCCCCTTCTCCAGTAGTCATATTTTTGGTGGGATAAAAAGAAAAACAGCCGTCGCCAAAAGAACCGGCCTTGTTACCCTTAAACTCTGCGCCATGCGCCTGACAGGCATCCTCGATAACAAATAAGTTGTGTCGCTGAGCTATTTCCATGATTTTATCCATTGGCGCAGCCAGGCCGTACAGATGCACGGGCATGATCGCTTTTGTTCTTGGCGTAATTGCCGCTTCAATCAAATCAGGATTAATATTGAATGTTTTTTCATCGATGTCCGCAAAAATGGGAACTGCGCCAGTCATTTTGATAGCATTGGCAGTAGCAATAAAAGAAAAAGGAGAAGTAATTACTTCGTCTCCTTCTCCTATGCCGCTGGCTGCCAGAAGTGCATGAAGAGCGGTAGTCCCGTTGGAAGTAGCGATAGCATGCTTGACTCTGATGAATTCTGCAAATTTATTCTCAAACTCTGCTACCTTCGCTCCCTGCGCCAGGATGCCGGAATCAAGCACCTCTAAAACCGCTCTCTTTTCCTCTTCTCCTATAACTGGTTTAGCGATAGGGATCATCAGTAAGGAAAAGAAAAAATTAGCTTATAAAGTTTGTTTAACTCAAGTTAACTTGTCGTGTCCGGAAATTATTTCACACTTTCTTGCACCATCACCCCACCAGAATCGAAAATAAAATCACTGCCTTAATCATTTTTCTTCTGCTATTTTCTCAAAGAGACGACGAGTAATCGGAGTCCAAGCATATCTCTGGGCAGGATCTAAAACCTCCTCAACTGTTGCCCAGCGAAGATCAAGATGTTCTGAAGAATAGGTTATTTTTCCAAGGGAAGAAGGATTTAATTGAAGACGATAAATAACAGTGCAATTGCCTGCTCTTGGACCAAGATTAATGCCATAAGGACTAACAAGATCAAAATCAAGAGCAAGATCCAGAGCGGTTTCTTCTTTCCCTTCTTTCTCCAGCGTCTTTCGGAATGGATTTTCATGATGATGGAAACCATAACTAACAAAACCCTGAGGGACTGATTCCCATAAATCCTGCTTTACATTCCGTTTAGCTACTTTTCCAACTAAATATTTATCACCATTCTGGATATAACCTGCTGAACCAAGGAACATGACTTTTGTGTCTAAAAATTCCGCTTCTGTGGAAGTTAGTCCTTTTTTACCGGTCTTAACTAACAAAGTCGCAAAATTGGTTTCATATGCTCTCGCAAATAGCGTCCCCTGACGATATTCAAAATCATTCCATCCAGATAAGGCATATAGTTTTCCGTTCAGTGCATTTTTATTTTCAGCGCTGTACTCACACCAAAACGCATCAATCTTCCCTTGCAAATCCTGCAACTCTGAAGGTTTCTCTTCGAGTACAATTTTCGTTGAAGAAATATCGGAGAAACCTAACTCTCTTAATCGTCGCGTACAATGGTAATGATAAAAATCATCCCATAAGGCCGGATTGTCTTTAAATGAAACTGCCATTGGCTTAAACCGCTTAGAGATTTTTTAAAAATATTGTGAAAAATGGTTGCACTATCTGGCCCTTAATTCCTTGCATAAAATACTCACAATCTTCTGAGAAATATCCCGCCCGCCGTCATAGGGCAATTTCCTTATTTTTTCCAGTTCCGGTGGATTATCGATCAGGACCTTAGCATGACTTATTATATTTTCTGATTTTGTCGATGTCAATCGCATTTTTCCTGCAGCTAAGACATCCGTAGCTTCAGCTTCATTTCGCAGGATCAAACCGGGTACATTAAGGACTGCGCTCTCTCGTACTATGCCGCCGGAATCGGTCATGATAAACAAAGCATTCTTCATCAGAGCGATAAATTCCAGGTAGCCGGTAGGCTCGATAACAGTAATCCTCGATGAAAGCAAAATTCCATACTGATCCAGAGCCTTTTTAGTTCTTGGATGCAGGGGAAAGACCAGCTGAATCCGTGAAGAGATGTAATTCAGCGCAGTGACGATCTCATTCAAGACCGCTGCATCTTCAGTATTTTCTGCACGATGAATTGTGGCTAAAACATATCTTTCCTTGCTTATTTGTAGTCGGGATAATATTCCCTCTGTACCATACTGCTGATTGAGCCGCACCGCATCCAAAGCGGTATTCCCTACTACATGAATTGTCCGTGAATCAATGCCGTCATGAAGAAGATTTTGTACACATCCATCATCGTTAGTAAACAGAATTTGGGAAAGTTTGTCGACCATGGTCCGGTTTATCTCTTCGGGCATCCTGAGGTTATGAGATCTTGAACCTGATTCAACATGAGCCAAAGTGATGCCTGCTTTTGCGGCCACCAGTGCTCCAGACAAAGCAGTATTAGTGTCGCCTTGCACCAGGATAAGGTCTGGTTTTTCTGCAAGAACAATCTTCTCTATTTCTATCATCATCTTTCCGGTTTGCTGGGCATGGGTTCCAGAACCGACATTCAGGGCATAGTCTGGATTACGCAAACGTATCTCTTCAAAAAAAATCTGGTCCATATTGTAAGAATAATGTTGTCCGGTATGAATTATGATCTGTTGAAAATGCTGGTCAAGAAGAGGAATCAGCGGTGAAAGTTTGATTATTTCCGGCCTTGTGCCTAGGATAGTTATTACTTTTACTGATTTTAGTGCAGAAGCCGGAGGATCAGATTTTTTCATCATCTGGAACATCACGCAGTATACGTAAGTCAGAATTACCCACTACCACCTTTCCGCTAGGAACGTTTTTTCGCACTAATGCTGCTGCTCCGACAATAGAATTTTCTCCTATTTCGATGCCAGGAAAAATGGTCGCATTGCTGCCTATCTTTGCGCCTCTGCGTATAATAGGAGCTTTCAGATCCGTTTTTTTACCTTTCTGGGCATCGATAGGCCTTAACATGGCATTATCATTGACCAGAATGACTCCTGCTCCTATGAATACATCATCTTCTATAATCACTTCGGCAGTGATATGAGTGGCTCCGCGTATATTGACTCTCTTCCCAATTTTAGCATTTCGCTGAACTTGAGTGAGAATGCCGATGGAAGATTGTTCTCCCACCTGACAATATTCGCGTATGACCACATTCGTTGCCGTTTCCGCTCTGTCGGAAAAATGAACTCCAGCGTATATCACGGAATTGGTGCGGAGGATACAATGATTCCCTATTTTTGTGGTGGGATTCTGATATTGGTCATTTTTATAGTATTCAGCAGTAGGATGGCCGACAGTAACATTATTCTCAATGATGCAGTTGTCGCCAATATCTACGTTATCGTGAATTACGACATGATCTTGGATGATACAATTATTTCCTATTTTTGCGGTAGGAGAAATTCTCGCCGTGGGACTTATAGAGTTTTTTGTTTCAATCATAATGATTCTCCTAATAAAAATTTACACCCATCGCTTGGAGATTTTAAAGACCACTATTTTGGAAACCAGCACCAGATGGTCTCTGATAGTTTTAGTAAGGTTCATCTTTGATTTCCCAAACTTTCTCTTTTGGTTTACATACGGGATCTCTTTAAGTTTGTATCCTTGTAATAATGATTTAGCTAAGATTTCAGAAACAGCAGAAAAAGAATTGGACTGGATGGTGATGCTGTCCAGAACTTTCTTTCGATAAATCCGGTTCATGGAAGTGGCGGAGTAGAAGTTTGAACCCAGCAATAAGCGGTATATCCCGGCCGCGCTCCTGCTGAGAAACATATGGTTATGATATTTCTTTGTTCCCCGATGTTCCCCTTGGGGATGCAATCCAGTGGCAGTCACAATATCAGTCTTCTTGTCCATAACTTTTAAAAGATCTATGATCACCCGGGGATGATAGCTGCAGTCGCTGTCTATAGTGACTACAAGATCACCTGAAGCATGCGAAATCCCCGTCCTAAGAGCCGCGCCTAAATTCATATTCGTGGGATGCTGCACAATCTTAGTATCTTTTTCTGAACCAAAATGTTCTTGAAGAAGGGCTTGAGTCTTATCGGTACTGCCATCATCAACCATAATTAATTCCGTTTGGCAACTCTGACGAAGTTCCTGGAGCACCGGCTTCAATTCCTGAGCCAGATGGGGGATTACTTCTTCTTCATTAAAGCAGGGAATGATGACTGATAATTTGTGCACGTTGAAAACACCTTTGATTGAGCTACCGCCAATCTCCTTAAAAACTTTATGTTTTTGTAATCTTCGCCTTCGGTAACCTTGTTTCATAACATCTTTTAAATCATGAGGCCGAACTCTAGAACCGGGTGATCAAATTTGTATGATACGGCGGTAAGAGAACAGCTGGTGAACCTGGTTAGACTTACAAAGTCAGATTTAAGTATACCTTCTATAACTCCCTCGACTCAGGAAAAGATCCTGGAACAACTGCGTTGTTTAAGCATAGAGATTTTCAATCCTAAAAAGGAAAGCAAAGAAAAAAAACAGCTCACTGACGAAGAAAAAAAAGTTCAGGAAGAGCGTGCACTGGTACGAAACAGTGTATTCCTGCACAATGACGGAATTGGATTAAGCCCGGTCGTCGCTCTCCTTCATCGGGAAGGAATTCTGGAACTATTACAGCAAGGCTGCTCGCAAGGAAAATTTCTTTCCCTTCAGGATATTATCAACCTCTTTAAGAAAAACCATACTGCCGTAAATGCCGGCCCGGTTCATATCGCCATGCGTCTTTTGCAATCGCAAGGATGGATGATAAAAAAAGAAACTTCTTTGTCTGGTGGAGCCGAGTACATGCTTACCGCCGAAGGAAATAAAGCTGTTCGATACGCAGCAGCGTATGATGCCATAATGCCATTTTTGAAAACAGCTATTACTATTGATAAACTTTTATTTGAGACCTCATCTGAAGAGAAAGAAATAGTCTTATTTAGGAAGCTGGCAGGCGACTGCTGCGATGACTGGGGCGGCATTCTCCCGCAAAAGCAAACCGATGAAGACCATCAAAGAGCTCTTCGAGCTATTAAAGTGCATCTGGATGGTTTTTTAATTGCCCCGGTGATGGTGGCTCTTAAAGATAAGGGCATCTTAGATTCATTATCCTTGCAGAAACAGCAGGAACTGGCCGTACTAGATGGAAATCAGGAAACTCTTCTGCTGGCGTTACGACTGTTAGAAAAACAAGAGTGGGTTAAAATCGATGATCGAGCTGTTCAATTGACTTCTTTGGGGATTCATGCTGCATCATTGGCGTGGTCTTATGGCGTTCCCGTTTCGTATCTGGAAACTTTTGCCCAATTAGAAACATTATTTTTTGGCGACACCATGACGGTCTTTGCGGCAGATAAAAATGGAAAAGAAACCCATGTCAATCGAGTCATGAATGTAAGAGCCAGCGGCGCTGCGCACGCAACCTATTTTACCAAGATTAATGAAGTGATCCTGGAAATTTTCAACCAGCCGTTTGGGAGCCAGCCTAAAGGAGTAGCCGATACTGGTTGCGGGAATGGCGCATTCTTAAAACACATCTATGAAATCGTGGAAAAATATACCTGGCGCGGCGTCCTGATGCAAGCTGATCCTGAAAAATATGGGCTGCACTTGATTGGTATTGATATCAGCGAAGAAGCTCTGGAGGAAACAAAAGCCAATCTCCAGGAATTAGAACAAAAACCGACCACCGTCATGACCGTTAAGGGAACCATCAACAATCCAAAAGAAATTGCTGCAGAATTAGGGGAGCAGGGAATCGATATGGAGGGATTATTGCATGTCCGTTCTTTCCTGGATCATAACCGTTCCTATGAAGCGCCATTAAACCTGGATGCAGCCCGCAACAGAATAAGCATATCAACAGGAGCTTTTATGACTCTACAGGGAGATTTGATCCCAAACCATGATTTGGAACAAAATTTAGCAGAGCATTTCAAGAAGTGGGCGCCATATCTTAAACAGGGGTTATTAGTGCTTGAACTTCATACTATCGATCCGCGAGTTTCTGCCGCTCATCGTGGAAAAACTTTAGCAGTGCCGTATGATGCCACTCATGGATTTTCCTGCCAATACATCGTTGAAGAAGAAATCTTCCGCAAGGCTGCTGAAGAAGCAGGTTTAGTTTCGGAAGAGAAATACCATACTAGGTATCCTGATGATCCGGAGCTGGTTATGGTAAGTATACATAAGTTCGTGGTGCGTTCTTGAACTCCGTTATCCAGAAATTGGTTAACCTCACAGAAATAGTTTACATGGAATCAACCCAACAACAATAGTAACAGCAGACGGTCAAATGCTTCGCATTTGTCCTACGCACCACCCCGGATGGGGCAATCCCCCGGTGCGTCTGCGTTACTGTTGTTGGGTTGGAAAAGCCAGCCGTCGGCGGAGACGAGGCAGGGGACGCTCCATCCGGGATGCCTCGTAGGGCATTTTCATCAGAAAATGTCCGTCTCCCGCCACGGAGGCTGGCTTTTCAAAATAACCTAAAAACCTATCTAAGATTTTACTATGTTAACTAAAAATACTATGTTAACTAAAAACTGGATAGCACAATGTGATTTAATGCTCAGAAAGTTTTTAAATGAGCCTTCCCCGCGTTGAAGTGATGGCCAATGAAGAAAAAGTAAAAATCTTTCTTGAAAAACAGAAGTCCTTTCTAAACCAGAATCAGGGAAAGCAGCGGCAGCTGGGAAAATTAACTGCCAGAGAACGCATTGAATTATTGGTCGATACCAAGAGTTTTGTAGAACTAGATGCTTTTGTTGCTCCCAGAACTGAAAAGTCCTTCCCCGGTGACGGGGTCATAACCGGATATGGCGCCATTAATGGAAGAACAGTTTATCTTTATTCCCAGGATTTTGCGGTGCAGGGAGGATCAGTAGGATCGCTTCATGCCAGTAAGATTTCTAAAATTTTAAGGTTAGCAATAGCAACCGGATGCCCGGTAATTGGATTAAATGATTCCGGCGGAGCTCGGATCCAGGAAGGCCTTGGAGGATTAGACGGATACGCTGGCATCTTTAAACTCAATACTGAAGCCAGCGGAGTAATTCCCCAAATCTCCGTTATCCTCGGACCTTGCGCCGGGGGAGCAGTGTACTCGCCAGCGCTCACTGACTTTACGTTCATGGTTAAAGGTATCAGCAAAATGTTCATCACTGGCCCAGGCGTCATCAAAAAAACGCTGGGGCAAGAAGTGTCTGCTGAGGAGTTAGGCGGTTCTGATATCCATACGCAGATCAGCGGAGTTTCCCATTTTGAAGCAAAAGATGAAAAAGAGTGCTTACTGATGGTTCGGAGATTGCTGCATTATCTTCCCGGCAATAATCTGGAAACCCCGCCAAAGCTTCGGTTTGAAGATGCGCCGGCGCGGTTGAATGAGAATATTTTAAAAATATTTCCCGATGATCCAAAAAGAGGATATGATGTAAAAGAGATTATCGCGGAAGTAATGGATGCCGAAAGTTTTCTGGAAATTCAGAAAGACTTTGCCAAAAATGTAGTGGTTGGATTTGCAGGATTAAATAATCATGCCGTCGGTATCATAGCTACACAACCAAGTGTTATGGCCGGATGCTTAGATAGCCTGGCCTCGCTTAAAATAGCCCGCTTTGTGGGATTCTGTGATAGTTTTAACATTCCCCTCATTAATATTGTCGATGTTCCTGGCTATCTGCCGGGAATACAAGAAGAACGTCAGGGAATCATCAAACAAGGCGCAAAAATCATCTATGCCTATGCGCAAGCCACGGTGCCCAAGATATCTCTCATTGTACGTAAGGCTTATGGTGGCGCATATATTGCCTTATGTTCCAAGGAGTTAGGCTACGACGCAGTTCTCGCCTGGCCTACCGCCGAGATTGCAGTCATGGGCCCGCAGCAGGCAGTGGAAATCATCTTTCGTAAAGAACTTAAAAATTCGCCCCATCCCCAGGAGCTGGCTGAGGAGAAAGTACGCGAGTACTGTGCGCAGTTTGTTCATCCTTATCGGGCCGCAGAAGAAGGAAGAATCGATAGGATCATTGATCCGACCCATACCAGAAAGGCATTAATTCAATCTCTGGAAAGCCTTCTGCGGAAGAGAGAAAAAAGAATTCCCAAGAAACATGGAAACATCCCACTATGAAGATACGAATCAATGATCGGGACTACGAACTGGCAATAGAAGAAGTCAAGAAGAATAAATTCAAAGTCTCCTTAGAGGGAAAATCCTATTTTGTAGAAGCTGATCCCTATGAATCAGGACATTTTTCTTCCCTGGAAGAAGAATCATTAAACCACCAAAATGAAAAAATACTGAAAGCTCCCTTCCCGGGAGTTATTTCACACCTTACTGTAAACCAAGGAAGGAATGTGAAAAAGAACCAACCCTTGCTGATGCTGACTTCCATGAAGATGGAAAATGAAATTGTAGCGCCGATGGACGGTGTGGTACAAGAAATACTGGTCAGAAAAGACCAAGAAGTAAAAGAAGGACAAGCGCTGTTGATCCTAAAAGCAGAGGGCTCCAAGAATGACCGCTCCTGATATTATGGCAATAAATACTAAAATAAATACTAATGTAAAGATAGCAGCAGCTCAGATGAAGTTGTCTAAGGATGCCAAAGAAAATGTAAAAAGAATAGTGGCCTTTTTACGAAATGCTGATCGCCAGCAGGTAGATATTGTCTGTTTTCCCGAAACTTGCCTGCAGCCTGATCCAACCAAGGTGGTTGATGTATCTGAACAGATTATGCAGATACAATATGCTTCCCAAAAGTATGGTGTGTGGTGTATTTTTGGCGCATACATTCAGGAAGGAAAGAAAATCAGCAATACCACTTTCCTGGTGGACCGCTCTGGAAAAATAAAGTTTCGATATGAAAAAGTTCATCTTTGGAACTCTGAGAAAGGATTGGTAGTTCCGGGAAAAAGCAACAGGATAGTGCATTCAGAATTTGGCAAGATCGCCATAATCACTTGTTGGGATTTTGCTTTTCCCTCATTCGTGCAAAATCTTTCAAAAAAAGGGGCCTGGATAATTTTTTGCCCTTCCTTCCTGATCGACTCCCAAAATTGCAGCGATCTCTTACGAGGCCTTCCCCTGGTGCGCTCATTTGAAAATCTGGCTTTCTTTGTTTCCTGTGATGCTTTTTCGCCGAAAACCTTCTCCGAAAGTTATATCTGCCATCCGCTTCGCATTCTTAGTGGTATCAGGAAGAAAGAAGGGATGATCACCGCTACCGTTAACTCCGCTGAAATTGACTCTTTACGCAGAAAATACAACCATGTTAAGGAGTATTGACTAATTAACACATTTCTCTACACTAACCTCCAAGCGGCTTGCTTTCTTGGTGGACTTCAATGACCAATCAACATTTTCGTTGAACTCCTGCGCAAGTTCTGGATATTTGCCTTGTTCCAGCAGAGAATAATAGATATTAAACTCCTGAAGAACTGCTTTTAATATTTTTTCCACGCTGAACTCTCGGTGCAGCTCTCGCCGCAGGGAAGTTGCGGTGAGATATTGAGGAAATCTGGTTTGATTGACATTCACGCCTATTCCTACCACCACATATTCCAGTTTATCGGTATACCTCGATTCTAAAAGGACACCGCAGAGTTTCCTGCCATTAAGATAAACATCGTTGGGAGGCTTAATTTTGGTGAGGCATAGATCTTTTAATGCCCTTATGACACTAAGTGTGGCGACGTAATTTAAATATTCAATACGGCTAAGATGCTGCGGTTTTAACAGGATGGAAAGATACAATCCGCCCTTTCCTGAAGCCCATTTCCGTTTCTTTCTTCCGCGCCCTTTAGTCTGCAGGTCCGCAGTTATGATTGTTCCGTGCTTAAATTCTGAAGCATACTGCTTCAAGAAGTCATTGGTAGAAGTTATGTTCTTATGGTGAATTCTTTTCCAGCCTATTTCCATATTTTCAGGTCCCTTCTCGAGCAGCTCTCATCCAGGGGTCTTGTTCTAGCTGCTGTTCTTTTTTCCTTTGCTCTTTGAAATGTTGAATAATTGCCGCCGATAAGATTGCTTTAGTTTGTAGTTCTTGCTGTTCATGGCTCAGCATTTCAAGAATATCCTCGCTCCAGAGAAAAGAGGTATCGGCCTGGCCGTTTCTGAAGGAAGGATTCTGCATGATAAGCCGCAAGAGAGGGATAGTATGTTCTACGCCGGTAATT
>CAYJVI010000020.1:0-13374 GCA_964373595.1 uncultured Methanosarcinales archaeon
CACCTCTTGATTATGGAAGCAATTAAGATAAGAATTTAAGGTTTTCGATGGAATGGACATTTTCAGGACATTTTCAACGAAAATATTTTAAAGAATGCCTCCTAAAACCTGAAAACATGATTCCAGGACCTTCCCTCGAAACTATCTACCTCAGAGAAAAACTTCACGGCCTAAAAGACATATTTAATTACTTGCCAGCTCCGAGGGATAATGGTTATCTTATACGCAGACAAAGAGGAGAATTGGAAGGATTAGCAGAAAGTTACAGCAGACTAAACCCTGCCCAAAATACTACTTACGGAAGCACCGGCAGATACGATATTGCCTCTATACTTGGCCTTTACAATCCGGCAACTTCTTTTTCTGCGGATTTGTATTCTCCAAAAAGAAACTCTTATCAGAAAGAAAGAGATCAGTATTCAGTTTAAATTTTCTGCACTATTCCCTTCAGCTTCCTAAAATCTTCTTCCATCTTCTTTCTTATATTGGGAAAACGTAATGCCGCAGAAGGATGATAGGTTACAAAATATTTTAGTATATCTTTTTTAATACCTTTCCCATGTAATTTTTCTACTGAAGTTTCTTTGGTTAAAGTCTTCAATGCTATTGCGCCCAATACGATAATTAATTTTGGTTTCAAAATTTCAATTTGTTTGTCAAGCCACAATTCTTTGCAAATCTTTATTTCACTTGATTTTGGCGCTCGGTTGTTTGGAGGGCGATGCTTCACTACATTAGTAATAAAGACATCTTTCCTAGCAATTCCGGCAATTTCCAACATTCGGTCAAGAAACTTTCCTGATTTCCCAACAAACGGCAATCCTTGACGATCCTCTTCTTCACCGGGAGCCTCGCCAATAATCATGATTTTTGCTTCCTTAGGACCTTCCCCTGGAACAGCTAAGGTAGCTCTTTTCCACAATGGGCAGGCAGTGCATTTGCGTATTTCTTCTGCGAGGGAAAAGAGAGTTGGCATTTTAAGAAAGTAAATAAACCAAAGTTAAAAAACTTCGCTTTAGCAGACACCCTAGGCTTGGTTAAAGGAATCATGCGGACTCTTGATCTTTTCTAAATGCGCAGTTACTATCTGTTCATAACCCCGAGTGGTCCTGATATCCTTATGTCCAAGCATCTGCTAGATGTATTCAGTTTTAGTTCCTGCTTCCATATGGTGGGTAGTAAAACTATGCCGCAGGGAATGAGGAGAGATATTTTTGTTTATCCTTGCTTTTTTACAGGCCTGGCAGATTACTTCTTCTACTGTTCGCGATGAAATATGCCCGGTATGCGATGCAAATACATAAGAGCTGTGATAAGGCCTAGTGTTGAGATAATCCTTGGTTTCTTCTATCACTTTGTCAGAGAGTATGGTATAGCGGTCTTTCTTTCCTTTTCCCTGACGCACGCAGAGTAATTTTCGTCCGAAGTCAAGATCCTCAAGCTTTATTTTCACTAATTCTGATACTCTCACTCCAGTTGCATAAAGTAAAGAAATAATCAATTTATGCTTTGGATTATGCAATACTGAATGCATCTTCTGGATTTCTGACGAGGTTGCCAGCTGCTTTATTCTTTGTTCTTTCTTCTGAAAGGGAATCTCTCCTACGCTCTTCCGCAATATTTTCCCGTAATAAAAATTTAAAGCATTGTGAGCAAGATTAATGGTTGAACTGGAATGCTGCTTAGTGATCAAATCAAGGATATATACTCTGATGTCCTTATGGCTTACCTCCCGAGGGCTTTTATGACAGAAGCTAAGAAATTGTTTGTTGTAATAAAGATAAACATCAATAGTTCTTGACGAAAAATTCCGCAATTTCATTTCCTGGATGAGTATTTCAAACATAGGGCATCCCTTTTGGTAGAATTATCTGTTTGGGCTAATATGAAACCCTTGTAATTCTGATGAATATCAGAATTATCATTTTTCCGTTTTCTAATAGCCTATCAATGTTATATGCGATGATCCTGCTCATTGCCTCTACTTTTTGCATCTTCACGTTCTTTGATTTGATGCTGAAGCCAAATTTTCTCTTGAGAATGCTGAAAGCAGTCTCAACTTTGTTTCTTTGAAGGTATTCTCCGTAATCAAACACATCAATTGTCTCTTTTCTGTACCTGCCTTTTCTTCTGTGCTTTGGCACATCTAATCTTTTCTGAAGAATAAGGGGATATGCGCCAAGCTCTTCAAACACTATTTTTCGACGTTAGGCGTAATCTTTTCCTCACTTTACAAGCATGCTGCCGCTGCTGGAAATTTTACTGGCTGGCACTTTCGTTTAGTCGGCACAAACAAAAATCATAAAATTGTAAACTTCCTTTAACATTGACTAAACAGTTCCGTTTCACTTCACCCAAATGTTCTGGCATTGACTATAGGAAGGAATCTGAGGGACTAAAACTAGTTACAACGTTGGATTTTCGAATACAAAAATCTCTTCCAAGAATTCTTCTTTTGCATTTTCTAATACATTAAATACTAGCGGACACTTCGCTGCATTCTCTAGAAAAATGTCGCTCCATCTGCTCCAAATCTGTTTCAACTACCTGTGCTTCTTCTGGAAAGTATATCTCAAAAAAACAATCATCGCACATTCCATCGTGGAGATACTGATTATGCTCTCTAATAGGGATGTTACACTTTCTACATTGAAATTTTTCCTCTTCCATAGTCATTTAACTCTCTCTATAATTGCCATCAACGAATACTTTTTTCCATGTAGTTTGATGATTTCATTCTTAGCCTTCCTGAAGATGCTACCATTCTTGTCAATTTTCTGTAATGCTTCCAACATTTTCCCTGCTTTTTGATAGGGCCAGCCAGACCCTTGGCCTACGAAATGGAAACATAACTTCTGGAAGAGATCACAAGACAGCTCAGGATATTCTTTGCTGAGCTTTTTAGCTAGGAGCTCTAGGTATGCCGCATCACGCAGGTTTTTGGAATATTCGTATGCCTTCTTGAAGTCCTTCTCTTCATAATAAAAACGAGAAAGAAAACTATATTGATTGTTATTTTTAGAATGGTTAATAATATCCTGACTATATTTTCTCCATTCTTCCGCTGAAGCTTCCTGTTTTAACTGGAGGGCATAGGTAATATTTCCTAACCTTTTTGTTAACGTCAGTAAGCTCTTCTTGAGTTCAGGAACCTGGCCTAATTTTCGTAAAAGTTGAAGCCGTCTTATCTCAATATCATAAGAGAGTTCTTTCGTTCTGTTTTTATTACAAATCTCTAAAGCTTCTTCCAGCCTGTTGAGAGAAATGAGTTTGTCAACAAGTTCTCCCGTAAACCCAGAACGCTTTGCCTCGTCTAAGTATTTTTCTTCCATTCCTGCTTTCTCATACAGTTTCAAGAAGAGTTCTTCATAACAATCCTCTTCATCGTACTCCTTCTTTTTAACTTTAGCCAGCATTTCCTTTATCAACTCAACATCTTCTGAAGTACTACAAAGTCCTACCAGTGCCTTTTCGAAACTCCCCTCATTGCCATAATCATCTTTTTCTATCCAACCGAGAACAGTCTGAATGAATTCAACTTTTTTGCTTTTGTTTGGTTTTGTTATGACAAAGACTTCTCCGTATGTTTCAAACCAATCTTCCCAGAAAATTCCTAAATCACCTTCATCATGCACATTTTCAATATTTTTGATCATCATTTCAGAGCAAATTTTCATTTCTTCCCAGACGTCTCTATCCCAAGAAGCTTTATTCCTTCGTATCCCCTCCAGAATTGTTTCTAACTGAGAGATTAAATCATGTATCTCATTCCATTCCCAATATTTTGAAAATAATTTCTTTATTTGAGAGAGGACCGCTTTGCGTTCAATCTGCACCAACGACTTAAGTTCGGGATGTTTACCAATTGCTGCTTTGAGTAACTCGATAAGTTCTTCTTTATTCTTTGCCGCTAAAGATTGTTGTAATGATTCTTTTGCCTTTGGGATACCATCTTTTAATGACACACTTTGCTTATTCTTTATTGACAGCCATTTAAGAAGTAAAGCAGCAGCATGCTTGCAGTCAAAGTCGCAAGGACAGCTACAATCACATACCAAATTTCCATCATCATCTATAGAAACAGAAACCGTATAGCTTTGATTGCCACGTACTGTACCAGTAATAGTGGTGGTGTTCAGTGGCTCTATTGAAGTTACTAATCCTTCTTCAAAGTACTCTTCACCGCGTAAGTAAATAATACTATCAAATAAATCCTGGATGTCTTCTACAGTAATATCTTTTATGGTTTTTATCATCTTCAACCATTCTTAATCCAATAGCGGTAGGCTTCCAACCACTCTAGGTTTTTAGCTTTTTTATCTACCACTTCTATGTCTTGTATGGGAATTCTGATTTTCTTCTTATTTCTAGTAATTACTCCCAGAACAGATGTTCCATTTTCATCGGTATCTACATCCACTAACGTAGCTTCTTCACCAAAAATGAGGCACTTCAAAGGGAGCGGCAACCTATCTGCCAGCGTGCACGCCCATCCGTTACGTTGTTCGTATTCATTATAGCAGTCCGTAGTAGCTTCTTCCGCCATTTGTTCAAATTTTTTCTCTTTTTTTCTTTTATCCATCTTCATTTAGCGTCAGACGTGTTACATGTGCCTACAATGAACGGGCAGTTATCTCCCTTATATACTTTACGTTAGGAATCTTTTCAGGGCTTTCAAATCCATTTTCTCTGTATCATACCAGTAAGTCTTTATGCCTATGGACTCTGCACTTTTTACTGCTTCAGGATTATGCTCAAAGTAAACAACATCGTCTTTACTCAAACCGAAATGCTGAAGCATAACCTTGAAGTACTTTGGATCGGTTTTTTCCGGATTATGTTTTAGCGTAAAAACCTCATAGGGCATTTTGTCTAAGCCAAATTTCTTAAACTGTTCATCATTTGCCCCTGTCAAAATTATTTTTCTATTTGGAAAAGTTTCGAGCAAATCGTGCATTTCCTTGAAGACCTTAAACTTACCATTCCCTTCGATTACAAAAGTGTCTACTGCATCTACCAAAATTGTCTTCATCTTTAGCAATTTGAGTATTTCTTTGTTTACAAGTTCCACTTCGCTACTGCTATGGCGATAGTCATGTCCGATACCCCGTATCGTAACTAGTTTTTTGGGCTGATTTGCATTATCAAAAATTTCTTTTACGTGTTCAGGCCGGCATATATCATCCAGTCCCCCAGCAATGAGAATTATAGGGGCCTTAATTTTTTTCACATCTTCCAAAACATTGTATTTCTCTCTATCCTCAACATGAGAGAATGGAATTATAAATTCTCTTTTCTTATCTTTGTCATCTGGCAAATCCCTCTGAGAAATACTAATGCCCGTTTTTTCCCAATCTTTATAACGTTGACTGGTCATAGTATGTTTTGACGAGGGCATAATTGCCAACACAAGAGAAATTCTCTGGTCTCTGGCAGCATACAGAATTGAAACCTGCCCACCTCGACTATGGCCGCCCAATAAAACGTGTTTATAATTTGCCTGACCAAGCATATACTCAAGAACATTTTTTACATCTTCTAAGTATTGCGTTGTGGTGTAATCAGAAATCTCACCTTCGCTTTCCCAAGTTCCAGTCGGCTCAAATCTCACTATTGTATATCCTTCCTTGCTTAACACTTTAGCCAAGCCAACCACGTGTTTATAATCTTTAGAATCTAAGTACCCCGGACATAGTATAGCGAGCTTTCCAGTCTCATTTTCAGGATAATGAATTACTGCTGAGAGTTTTCCTTTTGATGAGAGGATTTTTGTTTTTATTATTCTCGGACTCATTTTGACTTACCCTGCGAGTTTTGTCTTAATCTAACATTCGCTTTCTTATTTTTCCCAGTTTTCGACAATTCTTTCTCAATCTCCCGTTCCTGCGCCTCTTCTCCTAATGAAAGAAAATCAAAAATGTATGGATCTTTAAGCGCTTGTCTAGCTAAATCTGATTGTGGTGCTGGTAAAGTTGCCTCAAAATTATGCAAAACCTTACCTTTTCGGGCAAATAATCTGCTCTCAATTTGATGAATCAAGATATTCCTTGACCAGTTATTCCTAATCGCCTCAGCGAGGTAAAAGATGGTTTCCGTTGGGTCTTTTATTTTGTTGACGATGACCATATTATGACCCCACGGCAATTGTCTAACAAGTTGTTGGACTTTTTCATCCATAGCAGAATAATAGAGATACCATTGACGAATATTGAAAATATTGGCTCTGGAAAAACCTTTCATATCAGGAAACTCTCGTCTCAAATCACCAGCAAGCATGTCTACAATGGAATCACCCCATCTACCCTTTGCTTGCCGTTCAGTAATCATTTTACCAACATCCCAATACAAGCCAATAAGCTCCTTATTGACAGAAATTGCTGCCTTTATCTGAGCAGACCTAACTCTAACTTTTATGTCCTGTAACAACTGAAGATACTCTTTGTTTTTGGCTAAAAGCATGATTAAACCCTCTTAACCTACAAATACGCCTCTCCCTTAAAAACATTACTCCCAGATTCCCCGCAATTATAGTCTGCCTGTTGACGTAATTCTATCATGAGTCGATGCCAAAAAACTATAGTGCCAACCAAATTTCCAGTGAGGAAAAGACTTCTCCGCTCCCTTCGGTCGCTACGACCACGCTGCGCTCTCACTCCGCTTCGCTCGTAACTGGCAAAGAATATAACAAGCGATCGCATACTTTATTTCACTTTTTCAAATTCTTCTTTCACCACATTTTCTAACTCAGATCCCTTTACCGGTGTGCCAATACCCCGTGGCGGATCGAACACCAAAAATCCTTGCAGTTTTCCTTTTCCTTCTTCAAATACATACTGAATTGATTTTGGTTCATCCCGCTTTGGCAGACCAACAGGATCGTACGTTCCAAACTCTGCAACAAAGAGTTCTTTTACTCCATCTTCTGCCGCTTTTGCTTGCAGAGCAGTGAGAAACGATTGCAGATTTGTTTTATAATTTGCTATGCCTCCCCAAGGAAAAGAAGTAAATCCAATTATGTCGTATCCTAAAAAATCAACTTTTTTAATATTTTCACTATCATCGCTCGTTAACCCTTTCCACATCACTTTTCCGGTGAAGACTTTACCTACTTCTGGCAAAATTTCTTGACCCCAAGAAGAAGCTCTCTCTAGCCCTAGTTTCCAATCCGGTTCATTCATGGGAGAAAAGACTTCTACATTTTCCTCTTCAGCAATTTTTGCTAAATCCAAAATTACTTCTTCGTAGTTTTTAAGAAGAGTTTCTCGTATCGTCGCTGGAACTGGGGTTGGTTCGCCTTCAAGATTTGCGGGAATGGGTTCGGGAGAAAATACAATAGCCAATCCGGCTTCTTTATAATACCGCATAAGCATCCGAGCATCATCTTTTGATTCCCGTACTCTTTCTTGCTCCAAACTGCCATCAGGAAAATAAGGAATCACAACACCAAAGGCAACTGTATTGGCGCCAAGAGCAATAAGATCCTCTTTTTCTTCAAGTGATTGTTCCCCTTCACCTTGCAGAGCCGGCATCCAGACACCAAGGTAGAGAGAAAGTTCTTTTCTGGAAAATTCTTGTGTTTTTACCGTTGCTTTCTCAGTCGTTGATGCCTCCGTGGCGGTTGATATTTCTTTAGCTGTCGGTTTCTCTTCAGAAGATGCGGGTGCTGGTTGTTGGACCTTCTGAATTTCTTGTGGTGGAAGCGGCGCTGAATCGGTTTCTGGAATAGAAGCTTTTTCTTCTGCACATCCAGATATAAACAATGAAACAACTACACAAAATAACAGAGACAATATCTTTTTATTCATTATAAATCACCTTATTCATCTTCTCCACTAATTTCAATCAATCTCTCTGCATTCTTATGTGCATATTTTTCCTGTACTTCTGGAGCTAGCCTTCCGGTAAAGGCCCGGGTAAATTCTTCAACCAGGATACTGACTTCCTCATTAAAATGCCAGTCTGCAGCCCTATCGGTGCCCCACATAAACCGATCTGGATGCTGTTCAATTCTAGGTTTCCATCTATTCACCGCATCATTTAACATGACGTCAAAATTTTTGGTAAATTTTAGCTTAAATTCTTCTTTATCACTTACCGTATACATAAGCGGTAGACGGGAATTAGGAAGATGGGGATCAGGAAGACTGATTAGAAGGGTATCGATAGAATAATAGGCATTGGGATATTTCGTAATCAAGTCAGTAATGTAATCCTCTGCCTCAGGCCCATGAAGCAAAAATTTAACATCGGGATTCTTTTGCAGGGCATTTTCTACTTTAGATTTTTGATTTTTGCCGGGATGGAACATAATTATCAATCCGTGCTTAGCTGCTACCCTATACGTTTCCAAAGAAACAGGATCATCTGGAGTTTGTCCAGATCGTTCTGGACTATAATGTGATATCTCTCCAAAACCATCAAACAAGCCTTGATGTGAAGTTACTATATCATCTAATTCTTCTGCTCCCAACTCCGATGGTATGAGAAATAAATGAATCCCTTCGGGTGATTGCTTTTTCCTCTCAGCAAGATTCTGTATCGACTGTTCTAGATTTTCATATTGCCAAAGGTTGAAGGTAATGGCACCCCTGACTTTTTCTTCATCAAAGTAGCATAAGATTTGAGAGAAAGTGATATCCTTTCCTAGCACCGGATAATTAAACCCAATGTCCGGCTCCTCTTCCCAAGCAGAAGGCATATGGAAATGAGCGTCAAATAAAGCGCCTTCATAATAAGGCCCGGCATTGAATTGCGGAGAGAATTCTCTGCTGCAGCCAGGTTTTTGAACCTTAGTTTCCTGCATAGCGGGTTGATTAACTGTTACATCCTGTTGTTGTGGAGTTATGTCAGTTAAATTATTGGCTTCTCCTTCCATTGGTGGTGATTCATCAGGTATTGCAGTAGCTTCTTCAACAATTTTAGGTGAAGAGGGAGATGTCTCAGCTAGTACAGGTTCTGGAATAGAAGCTTTTTCTTCTGCACATCCAGATATAACCAATGAAACAACTACGCAAAATAACAGAGACAAGATCTTTTTATTCATTATAAATCACCTTATTCCATTTCCTCCACACATCTTCTGCAGGCTTGCCACGGATAGACATCCAGGGAGATAATGGATCTTCCCAATGAGTGTAACCAAAATGGAAGTATCCTATTACCCAAGGTCTCTCGGCAATCGCTTGAAAATATGCGTTAATCGTTCTGGCATGATCGATAGTATCAAATTCATACACGCTCTCTTTGAGTGCAGCTTCCGAATCACCAATCCAGGGGATGGAACTGATAGAATAAAAAGCTTGGCCTTTCCAACTGTATTTAACATTAAAATATCCATTTCGGACGAGGAGGGGTTTCTGTAATTTATCATGAAGCGGCTTAATGCCGTCTAAAATAATACTAGCACCTTGGTAAAGCTCCTCATCCGTTGGATTGTTTTTTGTTGACACGGGATATTCCGTAGCCACAAGAATGAAATCAAGCTGGTTGTGCCAGGTTATAAATTCTGGATTAGGTATGGATTGTGGTGTTGGTGGGCCTCCTATCCACACCATCTGTCCCACTTCTTCTTTAAATACCAAATGTATATTCTTCCAAATACTTTCCCATCTTTCCTGAACCCCCGTTGGATACATTGGAGAACTTTCCATTTGCGATGAAGGAACAGCATACATAAATGCATCAGCTCCCCCCTGTTGCGAAAGTTCGGCGAAGTGCAATAGGAATTTTTCTGTTTCATCAAAATAGCGTTCCCACCATTCACTGGGTTTATCTTCTATATCTAGAGGGGTACAACAAAGTTGAGGAGCAATGAGAACTTTCAGGCCTTGTTGTTTGTATGCTCTCAGTTCCTCAAGAAACGTTTCATCATCAGGATAGTTTGGTGCACCAGCTTCTGGCACATTCGCTAAATTTTTAACTTTTGGCATGCCTTTTTCTTCAACCCATTGCCAGGGCGGATCAATTTCTACCCAGGTGTAACCTTGCTCTTTCAAGTGTTTAGCAGTTGAATTAAAAAAATCGTGGAATGCCGGCACATAAAGATCCTCAATTGTCTGCCCTGACCTGAACTCTATGTTATTTACTCTAGGTAAGAATTTTCCTGAAGGTTCTAAATCAGTTGTCTTAGTAATCATCCCTTCTTTTGGAAACCATCTCCATTTTTCTATGGTGTCTTTTTGAATCTTGCCTGGTTCGTAAGCTGTTTCGCGTCCATGTTTAGTCCAGAAGTAATTGTTAGTGTCTCTGTCAGGTTCTTCAGGTGTTGGTTTAAGATATTCGGCTGTGTGAAAATCATAACCATTTCTGGAATATCGGTATTTTAGTTTTTCATTTTTTCCTACAATGTATCCTTCACCAAATAATTGCGATTCATTAAGAGTTACGCTATGAATAAAGTCATCTTTTTTTTCCATCTTGTGTGGAATCTGCCTTACATATACCCATACTGTATCTCCTTCAGGAGTGTTTTCTGGTATTATAACCTCAAAAGTCATTGCTTTGACTAGCGTCTTCTGCTGGTCTTGCTGTAATGTTTGAGGTTCAGTTGTTTGTTCAGACTGCTGTTGTCTTTCGTCTGCTGATGGTGTATAAGCTGGTTCCACCGGTTCTTTCTTTTCCTCATGTTGTTGAACACAACCACTTATGAGAATAACTAAAATGATAGATAATATTAATACCAAATAACCTCTTTTTAAGTTCATGATATAAAACATCTTCTTATACTATAATAAGTTTTTGTAGACCTCTGGGACTCTGCTCTCTCACTTCGTTCGAGAAACAGTATGCCTACATTAATTTTATATACTAACAGTTCTTAGTTCCTCTTAGTAATGGAAGTAAAAAAGACGATAGGAGTGATGGTACTGTTGCTTCTTTTAGCTTTTCTTTTCGGTTGTAGTCAGGAGCCTTCTGAAAAAGAAGTTGAGCAGATCCCAAAAACAGAGACAGAGAAGATAGGGGTCAGCTCTGCACCAGCAGGGGACTACAAATGCGAACTCAAAGCAAAACAAAGGGAATTTAATTATGGACAATATTATACCGGCCCTTTAATAGACACCCATCTTCATATGCCAGTAGCTTCTAGTATTGTAAGCAGCACGGCTATGCAAATGGGATTTGAAGACATGCCTTTCAGAGGAGATCTAACGACTGATTACATAGCTTGTCTGCTGGATAGCGAGGGCATAACTAAAGCATTCGGATTTTTTATGATGCATAATGCAGTGTTTGATTCTTCGATCAGCGCTTTAAAGCAAGACCTAGAAAGACATCCGGGAAAATTCATAGCCTTTTTCATGCCGCCTTTCCCTGTCGAGGGCCAGGCACCAGAAGTTTCAGCAGTGGAAAACACACTTAAAAATAATCCAGGATTGTACCAAGGTTATGGGGAAGCAAGGTTTGATTTTAAGATGATTAAAAACGCACACCCCGAAGACGAATATTTCCTTGAGATGTATAGTCTATCTGATAAATATAACTTAATAGTTCAAATACACCCTGACCAAGGGCAAGTGCCTGCGCTTGAACGTCTTTTAAAAAAATATCCAGATGTTATTTTCCTTGCGCATCTGATGGTAGATGATCGAAAAGAGATAGGCAGATTAATAGAAACGTATGATAACCTGTACTATTCGCTGGACACAGAAATTCATTACATTTTCGGTTACCATACCATCCAGAATAATAAGGGCCCAACTAAAGAAGAATATCTTGCTTCTATTAGGAAAAATTTTGATCCGTGGTTAAAAGAGGCGCTGCGTGATTGGAAACCTCTTATAGAATCTCATCCAGACAAATTCACCTGGGGAACAGACCGGTGGTTTACCTGGCACTTTGATCCCGAGGTTGGCGGCTTAGTGGAAGAATTTGGAAGAACCTTTATAGGACATTTGGATCCAGCGGCGCAGGAAAAGTTTGCTTACCAGAATGCGGAAACAATGTTACAAAATAGATAAAAGGATGCATAATCATATATCCAGCAGCACTTTCGCCTTCCAGCTTTGCTTATCCTTAACTACTTCAAATTCGTGCCTGGTTACTGCTTTCACATCCACTCTGGGATCATGCCTGGCTACATCTAATTTATCTCCGTAAGCATTACAGCTTAAATGATACGCACCATCTCCTTCCGTAATTGCAATCTCAAATTTGCTGAACAATAATTGCTTATAATCCTTAAAGAACACTATTTCTTCCAGAAAATCGTACAAAAGACCTTCCACGTCTTTGCTCTCAGCCAATATCTTTACTTTCTGCTTCGCTTTTACTTTAGAAACATCCACCATGGTTTCTTCTGTTGCCAGAGCGCACTGTTCAAATAACTGCGGCAGGGTGTCTGCTCTGGCTACGAACAATACATCTGCGGTATGATCAAAAAACTTATGAAAAGGCTTCATCACTACATTAGATACTTCTTAGATTAAATACTTTATGGCCATATAGCCTAAGATTATGAGACTGAATACCATCAGGGTAACCCAATTGAAATACCTTTCCATAAACAGTTTTACCCGCTCCCCGAAGAAATAGGTCAAAGCACCTACCAGGAAAAAGCGGGCCGGCCTTCCTATAACGGAAGCCAGGATGAGCACTGGTAAGCCCACTTTCCATACCCCTGCAGCAATAGTGAATACCTTATACGGAATAGGTGTAAAAGCGGCTGCAAGAATAGCCATAAAGGCATTCGCCTTAAACAACTCGCCCACCATAGAGAAATACTGTTCGTATCCCAGCGAAGCAATAATGAATTTTCCCACACTCTCAAATAAAAATAGCCCGATATAATACCCAAAGATCCCTCCCAAAACGGAAAATATGGAAGTGATTGTTGCATACCAAAAAGAGCGCTTCGGCTTGGCTACCGAAAGGGCTATCTGCAATACATCTGGCGGAATGGGAAAAAACGCTGATTCTGTAAATGCCAAAACTGCTAAAGCATACACACTATATTTTGATTCCGCCCAGGAAAGCACCCAGAGATATAAGCGTTTCAGAAGACCAAAAGAATAGAAGTGTAAGCCTTGGACAAATTTGTGGTTTTTTACTTTCTCGAGAGTCCGCCCCATAGTAATCAGAATGAGAGAAAATCTATATAAAGATTTGGCTTTTCATTAAGAACATGTCTTACAAGATCGGGGTGTATAAATTGCATGACCATACCAGATATAGCTTAGACCAGCTTACCCATCAGGAAGCAAAACTATTCTTCTGGATGACACAGGAATATAAAACTGCAGCCTCTTGGGCAGCCTTTCAGGAACGCACCGCAAAACCAATAGTGGAAGCTGCGCTGAAAGTCCAAGAAGAAAAGAGAAAAGAAGGCGACGAAAAATTTAAGTGGGAGAATTATTTATTGTACAGGATTCGTTTTGA
>CAYJVI010000021.1:0-13297 GCA_964373595.1 uncultured Methanosarcinales archaeon
AAAGAAAGGAGAACTACTATATAAATGTTTCAAAATTAAATTGTCAGAATACTAGGATTGATAGTGGTGGTGACTGATGAAGATATTCTCGGAAAAGTGTTTGAGGAAGGAAAGCTGCAGCTGGATTTGGGAAATAAATTCTATCAGGGAGATAAGAAGACCAAAGAAGAGGTGAAGAAAATAATTGTTACGGCAAGGCATGTCCATCTTACCGGAAAGGTCGCGGTAGCTATCGGTGTGGAGATGGATTTAGTAAACCCAGAAAAAATTTTATTTATTCAGAAAATTCCGCATGCAGAAGTTATGGTGGAAGGATGAGTAATGGAAAATTGGCAGGGATACGGGAGAAAAGATTATTAGAAAAATAAATACTAATCCTAAAGAAAGGATTTTGACTGCAATCCAAGAGCTTTCAAAGAAGTTTAATTGGAATTTCGCTTTCAAAAAAGAAAGTTATTTTATCACTAAACACTATTCCGAAGACAAAGAAGAAAGACGATCTATCATCCAATTAGTTTCCTTGCCGAATCTTGACCCGTTCTACAAAAAACTTAACAAATTGTTAGGCACTAAATTTGACACCCCTTTCCCGCACATTACACCATTTACAAATAGCACTAACAAAGGTAAAAAGTTGCGTGGAATAGGAATTTATTCAAAGAAACAATTTCGTGCTCTTAATCCCATAAAAATCAAACTTAAATAATCAACCCATAAAACTTCCCAATCCCACTTGTTTCTCTTTTTCCCTGCCAAAAACCTGATCAACTTGCGCTTTCACCAGCTCTAAAGTTTGCTTGAGATAGGGGGAAAAATCGTATTTCTCGGCCAATTTTAAAGAAGGCCCCAAATATTTTGTTACCGAACCCTCAGTGACGGTAAATACCAGCCTTCCCCCGCATTGATAACATTTGTTAATTAAAGGCGGACGCCGATATTTCTCATTGCACTTGATGCAGCGGAACTGCTGCATGGAGAATTTACGCAGGTTTCCTTTGATGTCCCGCAAGAAATGTTTTTGGATGACCAGCTTGGCCACGTCATCCATGTCTACCGCGCGGACTTTTCTGGCAATTTCCATCTGTCCAAACAATTTTTCTTCCATGGAGGGAAGTGTTTTATATGCCGAGCATTGCACCCCTTTGTTAAAATTGTCAACGGGATGAGTAAATCCGTATCCTTCGTATTGCTTTTCTGTCCCCAATCTCTCGCCAAGCTGTTCAATTTTTTTCTGTTCTGGGCCGTGACGCACTTCCCAGGGATTTTTCATCTCCAAACAGGCTTCATAAAATTCCAGAGGATATTTCCAGACCACATCTATTCCATGGACCTGATCATCAACTTCAGAGGGGTCGAGGAAGGAAGTAAGAACCAGCGGCGCATCCATGGTTGATCCCCGGCTGTTGGGAAGATATTGCCGGGAGAAATTAAGCAGTGCGTCCATTAATAACATTACCGCTGCCTCATCACCGTCGCATTGCTTTGTTAGAATAGAATTAGCTAGCACCACGTTTTTGTCAACATTAAGGCAGTAGCTTTCCTCTTCTGAAAGAAGTTCTATAGATGTGATAGCATCAAACATTAAATCTGCAGTGTACGTTTGGGCAATTGTTGTTGCTTTCCGTGAGAGAATAAGCTGAGAAAGGATATTCCTCTTTCGTGAAGAGATGAATGTGATATACTGAGAAAAATTTTTCATAAAAACGCTTTGGATTATTCCTTTAGTTACAGTAAAAAATGGTATTGGTCTTCCCTTTTTAATATAAAATTCTCGTACCTTTGGTCCTGGTAAAGCAGTATATGTGTAATTCTTAACAAAGATACCCATTTGGCCAAAGACAAAATCAAGATCACGAAGGAGACCCTCGCTGACTGTATCAAATGTTGCCCGTAAGTCCGTGGAGCTGACCGAGCCGTCGCCTTCGAAATAACCGGATAACAAACAGCCTAATTTTTCATTAGGAAGATTTAGGAACAAAGAAGGGATCCTTTTTTCGTAGGCTGAAGAGCCGCATTTCAATATCGAGGTGAACAGGTGATATAAAATTCTACTGGAATAAGTTAACCGGTCTTTTTTATTTTCAGTGATTTTTAATCCAAAAAGAGCAAACATGTTTTTTTGTACAAAATCCCGTATTTCTGGATTTTCGGCAGCAACATAGACTTGATAAAGGCTTCCGGGAACTTTTCTGGAATAGCCTTCGGCAACATATAACCCCACTAATTGTAAAAATTCCTTGGTAATAGGGATAACTGCGGGGATTGTAACCGTATCTCTTTTCGCCGCAAGACGCAAGGGTGAAATATCTTTTATTATCATTCTTTTATGCAACTCGTTAATAAACGCAATAGGATAAGAATCTCTGCTGGTATAATTGTCGTAATCTCTCTTGGAAAAGTGTTTTTTTGCTTCTTCCTTCACTTCCTTGCAAACGGCATTAATACCTCTGACCATGACCCATTCCTCGTTAACCAGGGCTTGGAATAAATTAATTTCCGTGCGGTCTATTTTTGGTATTTGCAGTCGATAAGGGATGGACAGAGTATCTCCTATTTTTAATTCATGCGCCAATACCACTCTGGGTTGATTTTTTTCATAAACAACTTGTTTATGATTGAGGGTTATTTTAAGTGTGCGGCCGAGTCTAGTAGTAAGCTTAATCATGGGCTGCGGCGTATGTTTGGTAAAGTTATGAACTTGAACAACTTTGTTGCCTGCCCCTATGGTTTCTACTCCCCGTACAGCTATTTCTTTTGTTCCATAATCATCAACAATATCTGTTGGATTAAGTTTTTCAACTATTTCTCCAATTTTTTTAATTTCCCAAGTGCTGCCATTATAGAACGGAAGATACGTATCCTTGCCAAAGCAGTCCCGCCTGAGACCGGCATGATACGTCGGATGAGCAAGCAGCCCCTGCGTTTGCGAAAAGCCGATTATTCTTCCTACTAATCCGGCAGAAATGTGCGGAGCAAGGCCTATCACCAGATGACCGATTAAATCTTCTTCTTTCTGGAGATTATAATAAGATTCCAGCCCATAGAATTTAACTAACAATTCATCAATGAACTGAGCGACCCGCAGCAGCACTTTAGGAGCCGACTCGTCAAGAGAATTAAACCCCGGAAGGATTAAATCCTGCGGCTTTAATTCCAGTACTTGGTTGTCATCAATTAAATCCTGATCATAGATGTCTTTTTCATAACCTAGTTCCCGCAATTTCGGAACTGGCGTGCAGATCTCCTTGGGTTTAAAGTGAGTAATAGGAAGCTCAGTGCAATCATATCTGGTAGTGCCTTCTTTATTGACATAAATCTCATGCTTGGAACGAAGAATCCCTTTGGCCAGATGCTCGACTACATGGTTCTTATTAGAAGTTCCCCTGACTCCCTTAATCAGATCGGGATGGATCTTTTCACCAAGCCGATCTTTAGCCTTGTTGAAATAATAACCAATATCGAGGTCGCCTTTTTTATAAGGAAAAGTTTTTCCATGGCGGCAGCTTTCTTTTTCCAGGCCGCCGCAGAAATTGCAGTGATGCCGCTGCGCACATAATTTTCCGCATTCTTCACAAGAACGGTATATCATTTCCCGCTGGCATGATTCACAATAAAAGAAAGGGAAGGCGCTTTGAACTTTTCCCGCTTCTAAGGCAGCCTGAAAACTCCGCAATCGGCCCCCTTCCTCGCCTACTGAAAATAAAACCTGGGGACTTCCGGTGAGGTGCCGCATTTTGGCTTTCTCCGGCCGCCCCATGCGCGCGCCAATAAAGGTGCCGGCTTTATCCCGAATAACCGCCGGACTGAGGGAATTAATCACTTCCAAACCATCCTTGCCAGCAACAGATTCAGGAGAGGGCTTTAATTTTTCTAAACTTTTTTCTAAACTAGCTTGATCCCGAAAGCCAAAACAAAAGGCAAGAATATTTGCTTCTTTCCGCTGTAAGACTATGCTTTCTTTGTTCGCCACTTCGTGCTCGACGCCAATAAAATCAAGAATACGTTTAGCTTTGCTGTGAAGCTCATTGTTTTGATAATAAGGCAAAATTATTTTTTTTATTTCTTTTTGGTCTACTTTAACTTTGCCTTCTTTTAGCCAGCTGTGCAAGGCAATGACCTCTTCGCCGCTAACCAGTTTCCAATAAAAAAGGTAGTCTGGATGAAGAGGCACGGCAAATTTCTCGCTTAGAGAAAGGGATTCTTCCCACGATGGAAACTCAGATAATGGAGAAGTTAAAAGCTGCTGAAGGCGAGATTCTTCCATGCCAAGAAGTTTTGCTGCCGCCGCAATTTTATTTGCATCAAATCCGCCCATGGCTTTCTCAACTTCGAGACACCACCACTCCGGACAATATCCCGCCGGAACCAAGCGCTGCCCATTTTCTGAAAAATCTCCGTAATTAAACATGATGTCTCCCAGGAAAAGAATTTTTTCAATTTCAGCATGGTGCTGCCGGGCTTGTTCTTCCGTCTTTAATTGCAGGACCGAACCGTTTTTTAAACGGACAATGGGGCCTTCCAAATACTCGCATACTGTGACTGTAGCTCCCTTTCCCGGACGCTCCACTTTTAATTGCGTGCCGATGGCAATGTATTTATCCAAAACTATCAGGGTTGCAGGATGGGCAGCAGCAGCAGAAAATCCCGACGTTCTGGTGCGGCCATATCGCAGCCGAAAGCCTCCCACGCCGAGGGGATGGGTCAAAATCGGCCTTCCGGCCACTAAGTCCATGATAAAAGTATTGTTTGCTTTGACCGTTCTTTTAGCTCCTTCTGTTTCTTCCTCCTTTGAAGAATGCTTGGCATGGACCCGTTCCTTTAATTGCAGAAATTCGCCCATGAAATCCCATTCCAGCCCGAAACTTTTTCCCCATTTGGAAAGGCGTTTCCACAGCTTAGACGCTTTTTGACACAGCCCTTCTGCTACTACCAAAGCCATGCCGCCGCGTATGAGGTTGGTTTCGATCCTGGGCAAATCTTTATAATTTGAAACTTCTATTTCTTCGGTGGGGTCTCCGTCCACTTCCACTGGCAGATTGGAAACCATAAACTTAATCTCTTCGTCAGAAGGATGGTATTGAAGATTAGTGACGCGTTCGTGATAATCGTGCACCTCAATAACGCTCCTGGCTATTTCTTTCTCGTCTGGATCGTAAGGAGCATATCCCATTTTTACGCGGACGTAATCGGCAAGAATGACCGAGGTAGAAGCTGCTGTTCCTCCCGCACCGCGGATAGGACCAGCATATTGCAGGGCAAAATATTCCCGGCCGTCTTTTCTGGTTTTAATCTTTAACCCGATGAACCCTTCCAAAGGGGCGGAAACAATTCCCAGGGTAAGATACGCGAATCCTACCCGGATGCCCACTTCCATGGCTTCTTTTTTGTCCTTGAACCGGCAATGTTTCTCCTGCGCTACTTCTTCCGCGATTTTAAACCCCACCCGCCAATCCAACAAACCATATTCTGTCTCCAATTCCCAGATTCTTTCGGTAATTTTAGTGTTTATTACCTGAGGTGCGACCACAGAAATTAATCCGACTACCCGCTCGGCCATGTTCTTGGCTAAAGGAATGGGAACTTCCGATTCTGGATCCAGGCCTTTCTGCCGGGCAGCTTTGGCTACTTCGTAGCTTCGCGCAACTTCGATGCTTATTTTTTCAAAATACTGCTGTATTGCTGGAGAGGCCTTCATGTTTTCCTTTACTTGTTATTTTTTACCTCATTTTCTTTCTTACCTGACTTTCAACCAAATTTCAAAATTCTCACTTCTCTGGTTTTGAGATTAACCAGAGGAACTCTGGCTGGTTCCGGCTGGTGGCCAAGCTTCTCTTGAAAGGTGGTCGTGCCTTGCCAGCAGCTTCCACACACCGTAGTCACTCCTTTGTAATTAGCAACATTAGAATAATGGATGTGTCCGCTGATTAAAAAATCTGGAATTTTTTTTATGAGAAGAGGATCTTCTTTGTGACCAGGGAAATAAGGCGTTGAGCGAAAAGATGGCGCCAGATGCCTTCGCTTAAGAAGAAATTTCATAATTAGGTCAGCGCGGTGGTATCCTCCATTATTGCGGATAGAATCAACATTAGCTACGTAATAATCAAAACTATAGCCGTGATAGAGAAGAACATCAAAGCCGGGAAAAGCGGCCGTTTTTCCAATGTTTACAAGAGCCGGATTAGTGACCAGCGAAACATTTGGCATTTTAAATAATCCTGAAGCAAATTTTTCATCAAAAGAAGATTGTGGTTCAGCCAAGTGGACAGCATCGTGGTTGCCGGGACAAATGATGATTTGTTTGTCAATAGGAATCTTGGCGATCAAACGGCAAAATTCATCGTACTGCGCAACAATGTCTTTAATTTCCAGCTCTTCCAGCTGTGAAGGATAAATGCCTACACCATCTACCAGATCGCCGGCGATGATAATATATTTTACCTTTTTAGCTGTTTCCCGCTGGACCAAATTTCCCATATCACCATTAATCCAGCGTAAAAATTTATGAAACTCCTCTTTCAGAAATAATTTAGAGCCCACATGGATATCAGAAAGAAAAACAACGTATTCGTCATTCTCGCCTTTCTTTAATTGATTAGTTGTGGGAAGATCGGGCCAAAAAATATCATCGACAAATACTACCTTGTCTCCCAAGACGCCGGATATGCCTATTACTTCGTCGTGCACCAGGTCTTTTCCTTTCTGATACACTTCTTTTTTGTTTTTGGAAAGAATGGTCTTCATTTTTCCGGTGGGATCTTCTATGGTCAATACCAGATTTCCATTCTTGGTTTCACTTATTTCGTCCACCAGCGCGATGACAGCAACATTTTCCTTTTCTTTCTTAGCCAAAAGCCTGCTTATGGGCATGGTGCTTTGAAGCTCCTGCCGGTTTCGTAAAATTCCTTCTAAAAAACGATAACGGGACGAAAAAAAGGAGGTAAAGTCCTTAATTTCATATTTATGTGGGTCGTTTTTATAAGAAACGATTATTTCCACGCGATGGGGAGAAGAAAGCACCGGCAGCAATTCGGATGAAGACGATAAGAACTCGGAAGACGAATCCTCAAACTCCATTGAGATTGCTCCGGCGATGAGGTCTTCTTTCTCTTTATCAGCGGCGGTTATTTCTGTTTCCAGGCTCAACACCTGCTGGTTTGGAATAAGCAAGTCGCTGCTTAACTGCAAAGTTGCCTGCTTAAAAGTCTGAAGCTGGGCCTGATAGAGCTCATCATCGCGCTCTTTTTCCGCCTGCACCCGGTAGCGGTCAATTTCATACCAGTCTATCAAACTCCGCTGTTGTGAAATAACTTCAACATAATCAGTATTTAGGACTATGAGATCGCCTTCATGCTCTATTTTATGTATAAGGGAATCCTCTATTTTTCTTTCTAAAAGATCCTCGCTTATGAGTATGCCCCGTTCAAACAGGCTTTCAATTTTTTTTTTCTGGTCTTCCATAAGATTATGTTAAGATCATGTCAATTGATTATGTTAATTGGAGAGCTTTCTCCAAAATTGATTTCAATTTGATCATCAGACTTTCATCCAAGGAGAGAGAAATATCCCTGGTGCGGCCGTATCTTCCTTTAGAAATAATTTTAGCGTTTATGATGCCAAGCATGTCCAGCTCCGCAAGCATATCCGATATTCTCCGCTGGGTAAGAACATTAAGCTTAGTCTGGCGGCAGATGGTTTTGTAAACATCGTAAATTTCCCCGGTAAAAAAATTCTTTTTTTGGGGGGTAAGAAGCAGGATTGCATATAACACCGACTGAAATTGCTTTGGCTGATTTACGGCTGCGTTGATGATTTTATCCACCTCTATTTTTTTCTCAGCTTCGTCTAAATGTCTTATTTCCACCACTGCCGAGCCGCTTCGTTCAGCGATTTCTCCTGCAACCCGCAGCAGATCGATAGCGCGACGGGCATCGCCGTGATCCCTTGCAGAATACGCTGCGCACTTCTCAATGACCCCAGCCTGAACTACTCCTTCCTTGAAGGATTTTACTGCTCTTTCTCTTAGGATGTCCTGAATTTGCAGGGCGTTATAGGGTGAAAATATTATCTCTTCTTCGGATAAGCTGCTTTTTACTCGCGGATCCAGATTTTCGGCAAAAATAAGATTGTTAGATATCCCCACTAAACATATTTGAGATTTTTGCAGTTCGGTATTGATCCTGGTCAAATTATAAAATATTTCATCGCCTATTTTTTTAGTTAGCTGGTCTATTTCATCCAGCACTAACAAAACCATTTGCTTTTGCTGATCCAGGAGCTTATAAAATATGTTATATACTTCATCGGTAGGCAGGCCCGTTGAGGGAATTTCCTGACCAAATTCCTTGCTGAGCTGGGCTAATAATCTATATTCAGTATCAGCAACCCTTTTTAGTTTACAATTTATATATATGCATTTGAGGGGAAGATTGTTTTGAATGGCAACTTTATTCATGGAAGAAATAACCTGTTTAACTGATATAGTCTTGCCCGTACCTGTTTTTCCATAGATAAATAAGTTCGAAGGTTTCTCCAAACGCAATGCTGGCGCTAAAATATTAGCAACCTCCTGAAGCTGCTCTTCCCTATAAAGGATCTCCTCCGGCATATATGAAGGCAGCACTATCTTCTTATCCATAAAAATAGATTCCTTCTTAAGATAGCTTTCAAAGAAATTTTTTATTTGTATCATACCTACCCCTTGATTTCCTATGGAAAGTAAATAATATAAAGATTATGATTATATTTTTTAACTATTAATAAACTATTTGTTTATGAAGCATCTAGTTATTAATCCATATCTCTTATTACCTACATTACAGATGGAATAAGCATGAATTAATGTTTATTTTATCTTTTGCGGATAAATAGTTTTCTTATAATAAAATATTTATTTGCTTTTATTGTTAATTTATAATAATATCAAAAAAACAACCATTTAATTGCTATTTATTTATATAAATTGTTAAATGTAATAAAAAATAATATTAAAAACTTATATAATATTTATATATATTAATTTTCAATATAGTAAATAATACTTAATAAAAAATAAAGAAAACCAAAAGAAGGATGAAGAATGATGACAGCAAAAGTGTTTAAAATATTGTCAAATGTAATTAAATTGATTACATTTAACATTTATTAAAATTAAAAGTGAATTAAAAAAAGAATAAAAATATTCCAAGAGAAATTGCTCTTCCCTAAATTAAATTAAAAACAAACAGATAATTTTTAAGATACTATATCTTTCTTCTGTCCTATACTTATTCTCTTTTGTCAAAAATAACATTTCCATAAGAAATAATGGGGTCTGCAGGTTATTTTAAGGTGATTTTAATCTTAATATAATATGAATTACCTTTAATTTTAGTAATATTTATATAGGCTGCAGGCTGGTTAATTCTAATGGTTCTGGAATCAATATTTAATCCTTTCATATTAAAAAAGAAGCCATGGGAGATGTTTTTTGCTGGATTTATCTATTCAATTATTGCTTTATCTCTTTCATTTCTTGTTTTTAAGGAAGTAGCCGGTTTGCTTACGGTTTTTTTGATTGTTATGGCCTTGTTGCCCATGATGTATACTACTATAAAAAGCGAGGAGGAACTCGATTTGCGATATCAAGGAGAATGGAAGCTGCTGCAGGAGCACGCTAAAGTAATAATTTTCCTGCTTTTTATGTTTTTAGGGATTACTGTGGCTTTAATTTTTATGTATATAATCCTGCCTCATGATGCAGTAGGCGCCATATTTGATTTGCAGCAGAAAGCTATTGTGAATGTAAATAATTATGTGCGAGGAAATATAATTGAAGGCGTGGTGGTGCAAGACACTATTACCGGAAACATCACCAAATTTGATATTTTTATTAAGATTTTTATTAATAATCTAAAAGTTCTTTTCTTCTGTTTAGTTTTTTCCCTGCTGTATGGAACAGGGGCAATCTTTATTTTGACCTGGAATGCATCGGTTATCGCTGTCGCGGTGGGCAATCTAATCAAAACAAAATTAGCAGAAACTGCTTCTTTTATTGGCATAGGCTGGCTTTCATCGTATTTTGCCGTTGCCGCCTTTAGTTTTTTCAAATATATGTTTCACGGCATTCTGGAAATAACTGCCTATTTTATTATGGCTTTAGCAGGAGGAATTCTTTCCATGGCCATTGTGCGTAAAGATATGGGTTATGATAGCGTGGTGACCGACGTGCTGGACTTAGTGCTGATCAGTCTTGGCTTTCTACTGGTGGCAGGAATAGTAGAAGTATACATCACCCCTTTATTTTTTAGTTGATGATATTCTTTTTTTTATTTCACGATTTTATAAAACACGGACTTTTCCCGGCGTATTCTGAAAGATATCCCCGTTTTCCAGCATTTTTTCCAGAAGTTCTTCAGTTTTATCGAGGAGGGATTTTTCCAGAATCTCTTCAATCAATACTCCCTCTCCTTTATCCAGCTCAGCAATGAGCTTGCTTAATTTTTGAAACGGAAGCAAAGGGTTATTCTCTTCTATCTCTTCGGTAATAATCCCCTCTTCTGCTTTTAGAATGGGAATTTGAATAGAAATTCCGTTTTTATTTTTTGCTAAGTCCAATACCGCGTTGCTTGCAATGGTTGATCGGACTGAAGCAGGATTAAAAATACTCTGCGGATTGCTGTGATTGGGATTTTTATTTTCCGTGCCTCTTTCACCTCTTTCTTTGTCTCCTTCTTGTTTCTGCAGTTCTTGCGAGCGGAGTTTTAACCACAAAGGATTAATTTTTTTTACAATCTCCGGAAAAATATATTTTTCTTGATTATAAACCCGAACTCTTCCGATGATCAAAACGACCTCGCCTATTTCCAAGTCTAACGCCGCTTTGTTTTCTTCAAAAAAGCGAAGGGTAATTTTTGCCGTGCCGTCGTCGATGAGAACATTGGTAATTGTTCCGCGCATTTCTTTGTGCACTATGGTGGCCATCACATTGATGCGGACAATTTTTGTTCTCCCCTGAATAAGGATATAATTAGGGTTCTGGTCCTGTTCTTCAATGTACTGTCCTTCTTCCAGGTCTTTAATAGCGGCCTTTATTGCCGGATAGCGCAAGAACAATTTTGTTTCTGGTTCCATTTTTAGATCACAATTGTTTCTAAATTGTTTTTATAATCGCTGTACAAATCCCCGCTTTGGCTCGAAAACATCGCCGGAGCGCCGCAATTTTTCCAGCGTTTCTTCAACTTTTTCCGGCGGTATGTTCTTTTCTTTGGCCGCTTCTATCACACTTTCCACGGGTATAATTTTAGTGTTCAGCTGTTCTTCCAGGGCATTAATTATTTCTTTTATCACGCTGATGCTGCTTCTTTGGCTTAGGGTAAGTTTGCTTCCTGTCAGCCGGTCTATGTCAATTTTTCCGGTTTCGGTGTCCTTGGCGATCTGATTAAGGCAGTAATCAATAAGTTCAATGGCTTTTTGGGCGTCTTTTTTAGTTACTGATTTGGCCAGGCGGATTTTTGCTGCCGCTTCCGACAGCCTCACCAAGGCTTCCAGCTGCCGCGCGGTAATGGGAATGCTTTTGATGCCTGCCTCTTCTGTGCTTCCAGAATTGCGCATGGAAACATAATATTCTTTGATCTCCTGAATAGCCGCATCGCTCATCTTGGGATTTATTTTGTTGCGAATGTAGGAAAAATATTTTCTCATCAGTTCGCTGGGGATCTCGGCAACTGCTTTGGAAGGGTCTTTATGATAATTGAGAATGAATGTGGCGGTAGTTTCATCTTTTTCCCTATTTGGGAGGTCCTTGACCGGAAATATTAAATCAAACCGGTTAATAAGGGTAGGTTGAAGATTTATTTGGTTGGCAATAAGATCATAAGGATCAAAGCGGCCATGTTTGGGGTTGGCGGCAGCAAGCACGGTAGTTTCACAGCGCAGGGTCGCTTGGATATTTGCTTTGGCTATGCTGATGGTTTGTTGTTCCAAAGCTTCGTGCAGCGCAGCAGTATCTTCTTTCCCCATTTTGTCCATTTCATCAATGACCGCAAATCCACGGTTGGCTAACACTAACGTTCCTGCTTCAAGAGACCACCCGCCCAGAAATTCGTCTTTCACTACCGACGCGGTTAATCCGGCTGCCGTCGCTCCCTTTCCGCTGGTGAAGCGCGCTTTGGGCGCTATTTGGGAGATCCTTTTTAATAGCTGGGATTTTCCCGATCCGGGATCACCAATAAGCAGCATGTGCATATCTCCCCTGGTTACAACACCGTCAGGGCGTTTTTTTCGACAGCCGCCGGCCAGCTGCAGTACGATGGCTTCTTTTATCTTTTCATGGCCGTAGATAGACGGAGCCAAACTTTCTGCGAGCAATCGCAGCGGATCAGAAGACTTGGCGATTTTCATAATTTCTTCCATATCTTTATCAGAAATCTTCATATTTATTGTGTCATCCTGAAGCGGCTCCAGTGAATTGGCTTCTATGATCAGTTCATATTTGGTAGCCTGTCCGCCGGTGCGTAGAGTAATGGGAACTTCTGTCGCCCAGCCGACCAGCTTAATGCGCGATCCCGGGTTGCTTTTTCGTTCTGTCAGGGGCGAGACCAAATCGTCTTTCAGAAAAACGTTAATTCGTTTGGGCTGTGCGCCATCTAAGTCTTCCGGCGCTTCTTCCAGCACTAATCCTTGTCCGTCTACCAGCTCTTTAGAGATTTCTTTAAATTTTCCCTTTCTGCCGCATCCGCAGCGCGTAGGTTCCTTGTATTTGTTATCGTGCTGAAGAACTGTAAGGATATTGCCGCAGGAAGGGCATTCAAATTTCGCCGCAGTGACATGCGGCCTCACGTCAGTTTTGTTGCGGACAATCCCATCCATCCAGATAAATTTATTTAAGTGCTGGCTCCGGATTTCACTGATCAACACTTTTTGCGATTCCGGCAGGTTTACCAGACGAACATTGAATTTTGTTATTTTTTTAGGAAGATCAAATTCTTTCACCGCGATTTCGGCCGCTTTCAAAAGATCTTCCGGATTTTCGAGGATTTCTTCGGCAATTTCAGTGTTAAATTTAACCAACTCTGAAAAATCTAAAAATAAGGATAATTCCCCTTTACGGACCGCTTCCAGAAGCTGGGGATAATAATTTTGCTCAATAAATTCCCGGAATACCTTGATTTGTTCGTCAACTTCCATGCTTGCCCCTAATACCCCCCATTTATATTATCTGTGTGATAATAAAAATAAAAGAAGACTATTTAAAGTTTCTGAAAATACGATACTATTCAACTTAACGTCATCTTTAAATAATTGAACGTTTTTCTGTGTT
>CAYJVI010000022.1:0-10428 GCA_964373595.1 uncultured Methanosarcinales archaeon
TCCAATGCAATTCTTCAACTTTCTTTTCGAAGGCCTGCCTAGCAACATCGCTCCACTTAATCTCTGAGTGTGCTGTCATCTCTTCGTACAATTCCCCAGGTATCGATAAAGTCATATTTGTCATAGTAGGCCTCCTAATTACTAGTCAAGGGGATTATGTGTTAACACATATTTAAACTTTATGGAGAAGTCAAAGAAAACCGACCTGACGGTTTTCCGACCCTGCTTTCAAAAAAGCAGATTTTGCAGATCTCACTCAAAATAAACCTTCTTCAACCCCCTCACTTTCTGTATTCTCCCAACTAATTCCTTCAAATGCTCCAAATCCCGGGGAACGATTAAAAATGAGCATTGCGCTAAAGTCGGGCTTAATAATTTTGCTTTTGCTTCTTTTACCTCGAAACCAGTATTGGCAATAGTATTCAGCAGATCTGCCAATAATCCGCTTCGCTCATCGGCAGTAACATAAAATCTGATTTTCTGGTTGAAGCCGTTCTTCCACTGCACTTTTATCCATCGCTCTTCTTCCTTGAGAGCGGCACGGCAATCAGTTCTATGCACAGAAATTATCCTTCTCTTGGTAGCTAAGCCCGTAATATTTTCTCCAGGAAGAGCATAACAGCACTTGGCTAAAACACACACCGCATTAGGAAAATCCGGCGCTTCTGCTAATATTCCTTGTTCTTCCGTCGCTACCGGCTTAAGTTGCTTGAAATGCATTGCCGGTAACTTTTCATGTTCACGTAATGATTTTCTGATTTTCTGCCGCGCGCCGGCTGACTTCACGATTTTAAGCCAATCTCTTCTCGGTCGCTGACTTTTGTTAGTGAGGATTTCCACCACATCTCCGGAAACAAGCTCATGTTTCAGCGGAACAAATTTCCCATTTACCCGGCCGCCAACGGTATGATTGCCCACTTCTTCATGCACTAAATAGGCAAAGTCTAAGATCGTTCCTTCTTTCGGCAGTTCCTTGACGTCTCCTTTAGGGGTATAACAGTAAATAGTATCTCCAAAGACATCTACTTTAGCCAGCTCTAAGAATTCCTGATTCCCATCTTTCTGCAATTCGAGGATTCCTTTCAGCCAGGCAGTTTTCTTTTCAAAGAACTGGTCTGATCTCAATCCCTTATACCGCCAATGCGCAGCTAATCCTTCCTCAGCAAATTCTTCCATCTCTGGCGTGCGGATCTGCACTTCAAAGAATTTTCCATGAGGTAATTTTACCGCGGTGTGAATAGAGCGGTAAAAGTTTGGTTTGGGATTAGCGATGTAATCTTTTAATCTTCCTTCCGCTGGTTCAAATTTTTCGTGAAGCAATCCCAGTAAAGTATAACAATCCTTCACCTCTGGAACGAGAACCCGGATGGCCGACAGATCATATTGTTCCTGCAAAGGCACTTTCCTTTGCGTCATCTTCTTGTAAATGCTGTAGATATGCTTAGAACGGCCTTTAATTCTTATAATCTCTACATTGCCGGCTGCTAAGTTTTTAATCAATTGGATTACATCTGCAATCAAAGCTTCCCGCTGCTCACGGGATTCTTCTACAAAATAAACAATCTCCCGGTATTTTTCCGGCTGTAAAATCTGCAGCGCCAGGTCTTCCAAAGGATTTTTTATCTTTTCCAGACCAAGCCTATTAGCGAGAGGAGCATATACTTCTAACACTTCCTGCGCAATTCGTTTCTGATCATCGGCAGGAAGCACCTGGATGGTCCGCATATTATCCAACTTCGCCGCAAGTTTTACAAAAATGACCCGCACATCCCTAAAGGTGGTAAGCAAAATACGCCGTAATGCATCTGCCTGCAATAATGGATTTTTTGATTTGACCAGCTTGATATCCTCGACGCCTTTTAACAGGGCAAGTATTTCTTTGCCAAAAATATCCTCAACTTCCTTTTCGGGGCAATATTTTACCACCCCGTGCAATAGGCCAGCAACTACTACTTCCGGTGAAACTTTGCTGTCCGCGAGAATTCCGGCAACACGGATATTATGCTCAAAAAATGAATCTCCAGAAAGCCTCTTTATTCCCTCCAAATATTTCTGCGAAAAAGCTAAAGCTGACTGAAAAATAGGCTGATGCGAAGTCCCGTACTGCTGCGTGCAGAGTTGTAAAAATGAATCTTGGCTCATGGAGCTCCTATAAATACCCTATATTAAAAATATTATGTCGGCAAAGTGCGGGAACATGAAAACTGACGCAAGAGATAAGATAAATTATCAATTGATATTTAAAGTTTCCAAAAGAAATTTCTAGCTTTGATGAATGTTATGGGGGACATTTTTAAGAAATTGGATTAGCGCAGCATCTAAACCCCGTAGAATAATCCGCATGATTGGTAAGATGACTTACACGCTGAAAACCGCACCCAATACCGACGGCAGGTTCTTGTATGACTTGCTGCAGAGTCGCGCCGTAATAACCTCCCCCAAATCTATTTAGGGGAGCTGGATCACCATCATCTACCCATTCCTGAAGATTTCCGGTCATATCAAAAACTCCTTGCGGAGTAGAACATTGACCAAAATTTCCAGTGACCGCAAGAGCATAATTTTTATTTACTTGCGGATCAGTCATCTCCCACTTAGCATTAGGAGTGTCGGCAGTCTTGACATCAGGATGCGCCCGTCCATAATTACATTGCCCAGCTAGTTCTGTATTTCCGTAAGGAAATTTATTTTCGATATTACCCTGACAAGCAGTCAACCATTCGCTTTGCGTGCACAAATGTTTCCCTGCGTTCTGGCAAGCTACAGATGCTTGATCTCCACTAATATACCCCTGAGGCACTACACCAGCAAGCGAAACTGCTTTTAGATTTAATATTGCGCCGCTTGTTGCTTTTCCGTCAGCGCTTGGACTGCAATATGGGGAGAATGGTTCATTAGTACTTTTATCGACAAGAGCCCCTTCAAATCTATCAATACAAAAATCAGCAACTTTGACCATTCCGTCAGCACATCCGCCTTGTCCGGAAGATTCAATCTTTCCCTTATTCTCAGACGGTATAGTACATTCCCCGCTTAAATCCGGTTTTTCCTTGATGCCGCCACCCAACTGAGCCGGCACTGGCGATGCTGCTCCCGTCCTGGATTGATGATACTGCAAACAAAAGGCATATTTCTCCTGAAGAGACGAAGCGCTTCTGCTGCCTTGTCCAAAAACGCTCTTTCCTCCGTGCGCGCTGGAAGGGAAAGAGGCCCATACTTGAGCTGTCCTGTCCCAGACAGGAACAAAGGCATTTTCACTCCATGCCTTTTTCAAGGTTTCAGGAGTTATGCCCAGATCGGCTATAAGCTGCAAAGCGGCTTTATCTTGTTCTTTAGGATTGAATCCCGTTCCAAACAAACCCCTCGCTTTAAGTTGTTCATACAAGCGATACAAAAACTGATATCGGCCTGCTGCTGTTGAGCAAGCGCTGGTCAACGGATCGCCGGTGCATTCGCCTGATTTAAATTTGATTAAAATGCGGGGATGGCTGCTATAGCTGGTGAAAACATTAATCTTTCCTTCTTTTCGGTGCTGGAAATTAGGATCGCTGACTAATTCGCCATCAACAACCCGGTCGTATCTATTAAAAGTTCCTTCCGACCAGCCAATGGTATCCAGCAAAGCTCGCTGCTCCGGTGTTCCGGTTGTTGCCACACAAAGATTATCCGAAGGCTGAGCTGCTGCTTCTTCTCCGCAGGAAATAAACCCGAACCACCGCCGATCAGAACTGGCATCCTGAGTAATATCCAAAACTTTTTTATCGACATTATTCTGGACATTCCCGCCAATTACTTCCACTTGACCGCGGCCTAAAGTATTAATCACAATATCGCAATGGCCGAATCCGGAAGGATTGTCATAATCAACGGAACATTCCGTTTTTCCTTGCGCTCTTTCTTCTGCCGAGACTCTGCAGGCGCAGACAATATCGCCAATACCAATCCGGCTTCGCTCACTCATAGGATATGTTCTGCAGATGCCGGGATTATTTTTTATTGACCTGAAATATGCAGTATGCAGGCAGCTGACGGGGAAGTCGGAAACTCCTGCTTCTTTTGCGGCATAGGAAATAAATGCGGCTGACAATGGATCAACAGTGGGATTGTTCCCTGCGCAATCACCGGCAGCATTGTAACTTGCTACTACCGGTCCCATGTCTGGATCGGATTCTTTTTTCGTTCCCTGTCCCCACCGCAGCCATTCGCGTTCGGCAACAGCTTTGAGATTTTGTTTGATCGCACCCGGCGTTATACTCGGCGTTGGTTTGCCCGGCTCTAACTGCGCCGTCTTAAGATATTTTTCAGAATAACTTCCCCAATCTCCACGCTGAGTATCCCATATCTGCCCTTTCCTCACTTTTGCCACCCATTGCGTAATTTTCTGCCAGACTTCATCTATTTCTTTGCAGCGCTGGGAATTCTTGCATTTTTCTGCTCCTTCTGCGGATTTCGCGCCTAATGTCCCTATCTGTGTAGTTTGCGAGAGAACACTGACTACCAGAAGCAAACACAATACCGCTACAATAAGTCCTTTCTGGCTCCTGTTCATCCCAACAATCCCTCCACAATCATAAATCTCTTGGTCACGATAACTTTCTTTCCCAGCAACGGATTTTCCATAATCACATCCAGCGTATATTCTCCCGGCATTGCCTCTGCGCCCATCACAAAAAAGTCAGCAAATACGGTCTCTTCTGTATCTTTAGTGCTGGTTGCTTCAAAATTATAGACGTTCTTATGCTCCGCTTCCAGCACCACATTACCTGATGGATTCATGATCCGATAATTCCGTAGCAACAGAACTTGATTATCAAAGGTACTGCTCTCAACCACAAAACGAACATACACATTCTCCAGCGCGCTAAACTGCTGCTGTGCGCTCAGGCAATCCAAATTCTCATCAACATAACTGCAAAACGAAAATTCTTTCACCGCTAAAAAACCTTCCCGGCCGACAGGAAGAAACTCCGTATTTAACACCGGCTCAGCAGAAACATCTTCCTTAACCGTGATGGTCCCGCTATACACCAGCAATAAAATTATGGCGCTCGTAAATACCATGGTAATTAACACCATAAACACTTCTATCTCAATTTTCCCTTTCTTAAACATTAGCCACACCGCACTGCGCTTCTGATTCAATTTCTGCAAAGTACTTCTCAACTTTTTTATATTCGGCACTATTCTTTACGTCCTCAGGATAAGGAGTTAGTTTTCCATTCAGCCTGGTTTTAAACACGTTCACGAAATGGCATACTTCTTCACGCGCAGATGTTTTCCAATCAACATTACTTTTCTGGCTCTGGGCAATCTTGGCCGCGACGATATAATAAAGCGCAGCCGCATCTTCTATATCTGCAGCCTGCCTATTTATGATTCCTCCTGCAGTATCAAGGACTTTAGCATAATTCTCCCGCAAGAAATCCTGATGCATCTGGCTGGCAATTTGCGACACCAACGGCTCTAAACGTAGAGTAATCGGCTGGGTATAACTTGGTTTTCCAATAGCTGTTTTCACCCGCTGTTCTGCATTGTAGCAATTGCCGATGGCATCCGGCAATAATAAATCTGCAGTCACAGAAATAGTTTTTTCATTCTGCCTATATTGTGATCCTGCGGCTGTCCGCACTCGGTATTCGCATTCCGTTCCGCTTCCGGGAGCGCCGATAGCATTGCTGAACTTTAATCCTTTATAGTCAAAGGTTATCCCCCTGATTTCCTGCGACGTCAATCGGTCCTTTCCATCTTTCGTTACAAAACCGCCCTGGGCAGCATACCCTTCTGCAGCAACGATGGTCGCCCCTTGATCTATCGGATCAAAGATTCTATATAAACCGTCATCAAACTTCTGGTATTTCAATTTCAAGGTCGCTGTACCGATATCTCCGGCTGGAAGAGAGAATTTCAACTGCGATTCACAGCTCTTATCCCCTCCTGAAAGCACAATAGTAGTCACTGCTCCCGTAAACAATTGCGGTTCTACTGTTCCTAACGATATCTCTACCGGGAAGTTGCCGGGGATATTTACTGGCAATTGCCGCGTCTCCACAAACTGCTGCGGTAATCCGGAAGCGCTCATCTTGACGCAATACTTTTTCCCGTCGGTAACAGCATTGGCGCGAACTTTAATCTCCTCGCCTTTGGTGAATAGGTTAGGGGTATTGCAGGAAACCCACGACTGCGTATCAGTGTCATAACAGCTGATGTACGGATCCTGCAAGTACGCCCCCTGGCCGCCGCCGAAAAGGCTTACAAATTCCGGACAATAATATTTTCCCGTCAGCGGCTGCACCTGGCATACTCCCACGCCTGGCGGAGAAATGTCAGTGATAGGAAAGTAAAATTTACCGTCGGTATATCCCGCATCAAAACATTTCTCTTCATTTCCTTTCTCAGATTGATCCAGCTTCAATTCTACCACGACGTGATCATACCTGAATGGCTTATTGACCCGCTGCGGCGAAGGTATTGGTACACTAACGAAGCTGTTCGTTTTCAAGTCGAAGTCTCTTCCGCCATCAAGAGGATGTCTTTTATCTCCTTCTAAAACCGAGCTTATTTCTGTTGCATAGAAGCAGTCGCATCCTTGCTTTCCGCACTGCAGTCCCGGCCTGTCGCGATCTTCCTGACCAACACATTTCAAGTACACATCATAACTTTTTATTCTACAGCCCGGCATAATCATGGCGCCGATTTCATAATTATAGACTGCATTTCCTGTTGAAGGGTCAAAAGTGGATAATTCTCGAGTAGCAGGCACGACCAGCACGGTACTCTTTCCCGGAACGGCATAAGCTGCATCAAGAATAAAATCAGTTCCTAAAGGCCAGTCATAGCCAAAGGCCGCCATGCACATCGATTGTGTCAATCCTTCCGCGCCGGTAGCGAAATAATTATTCAGCTGGGCATTGCCATAATCGCTCTTCACGTCATCGATAGACGACTGCATGGCTTCTCCAATGGAACCGAAAGTTGCGTCAGCAACTTCGCCCACGCCTCCTAGAACTCCTTTACTCTCATCGCCAAAGTCAAACGGACTGCATTGATTTACGAAATACGCAATCGCTTTGTACACCAAACCGCAGACATGCTGGGTAAATAATGTTTTACAGACACCCGCATCAGTCAATCCAGTAATCTTCGCTTCCTGAATGCAATTCCGCAATCCTATCAAGATGCTCTTTAAAGTAGTTAAATGGGCATGGATCCTTGAAAGACACATGGTCTGATATGTTCCCAGGAATTGAGTGTTAGGACTGACTGTAGGTTCTTTTTTAGTTTTACTCAGGTGATCCAGCAGATAATCTGCGCCAAATGCAGAAGAGAAATCTCTTCCAGTATAATATCTCCAGGACGGATACTCGGTCCCGAAACGGCCGTTAGTGGTTTTGAAAACCTGATCCTGCTGGTAGCTCCATTCTTCCGTTACACCATTTTTCTCTTTCATTGCGGTTCGGACACCAATGTAGGATACTTTTTTCTTCTCGTCAAGAGTACAAACACACTGTAACAATCCGGTCTCACCGCTTGCAGGTTCTGTTTCACTCACGAAGCAATCTTTAGTGTATCCAGCAGAAAACTGCCGCGTCGTTCCTGCGCCGATTCTCTGGCCATCTTTGACCAATTCCGTTTTTCCTGCTGAAGTTACTTCTTCCTTGAAACAGCCCAGAGCCTTATAGCCCGGCTTGCGGGGATTCTTGCAGGCAAAGGCGCAACTTTTATCCTGTGCAATAATGAATTGATCCGCACCGTAAGGCTTGTAGGCAATCAAATCTCCTGCGCCGGCGTAGGCTTCTGCCTGCTGCAAGGTTAAACCGAAATCGTGCACTAATTCCAGTTTTAAGACTGTGCCTTCAGTGCTAAACACTCGTTCCTCATCTCCCGGCTTTACCGTGTACAGGAACTTGCCAGATTGATAACAGCTAAATTCTCCTTTCTGAATCAGACGAGCTGCTTTAGCATTAGGATTGGCAAGATTGGTATTTTCCTGAATTAACTTGCCGCAATTTTCTCTTTCCACCAGCGGAACTCCCCTGCTGGAAGCGGTACACTGGCTCTGGGAAGCGATGACTGCGTCAACATCATGCTCTTCTTTGGTCGAAGTCCATCCTGCTGGCACCGTTCGGCATAAAACCCTATCACCTGTCCAGCGATACACTTGATCTAAAATGGCTTCAGTTCTCCACAATCCTGCAGTAGTCGGACATACATCATCAAGAGGTTTCCGTGTTTCCCAATCTGGCGGAGGCATATTTTCCGGAGCAAAATTTCCCTGAATTTTTTTCCAATGCTCAATGGTATCCTTCAAATAATATCTATGCTGATCCGAAGGGCACCGTTCATCTTTACTCTTCCCTTTGGTAAAAAACACTTCCAATTTAGAACTGGCAATTCTTGCATATCGTGTAGCCAGCCGTCCTACAAAAGAAGCTATCCAGGCCACTCCTGTCACTAAGATAGCTTTCTCCAAATACGGCAGAACCGTATCTATTTTGTCAATGGTGAAATCAATGGCGTCTAACCCTTCTTCCGCCAAAAAGTCAGGAAGCATGTTTTTGCTGTCGATGGGAATGTCAATGAAATAACCTAATTCCTGGCAGGAAACCTGTGTCTTTAATTCGCTCATCTTCCCGCCGCCCAGATTTTCCCGATAGGTAATCTTCACTTTCATAGGAAAGACTATCTGCCTTTTCCTGAATTCATTCCAGAAATCTTCTTTCTTCTCGCTGAATTTTTCCGTCGTAAACAAAGGAGCTCTCAGATACCAGGCAGTTTTCTCCGCATTGGGTGTCGGCCGCGGCTGCTGCGGGAAAATATTGCAGCCTACCTTGGTGCTTTCATCTTCAAGCATTCCTTGAGTGCAGGCTTTGTCAAACTGAACATTTTGAATCTCAAAGGCATTCTGCCCCGGCGCAGCAATTCCTTTTCCCCGATAACTTAAGTTAAACACCGCCGTCACTTCCTCACGGCCGTCATCCAGCAAAGTCGGATTTAACCGCAATGGTGCTTGGAATCGTGCAATAGACTGCACGTCAAAATCAAAGTCCGAGGAGAAACAAGTATTGACCGTCAGCAGCTTCTTCGCAAATCCAGCTTTGCCGCTTTTATCAATAGCAATAAGATAGACATGATAGGTAAACTTCTGGGCAGCCTGAATCTGCTCGATAGGAAAAATAGTTTCCGCAGAAAGCCCGGAAGGAATTTCCCGCGGAGCAATATCTTCTAAGCGGAGGGGCTGGCTTTCAATATTAACCTCTTCGAACACAAAACGGCCTTCTGCATCCGCAGTAACTTTTTCCCAAGCCTTGTCGAACTTCGGAGCGAATTCATAAGAGAGAGGGCGGAAAACGAAGAGGTACACCTCTGCGCCCGGTTCTGTTGTTCCGGTGATGTCCGTCTCCGCCCTTCCTTGATAGTACTCTTTCCCTTTGGCAAAATCAAATTCTACGGTAGGATTTTTAGTATCAGAAATAATGCTCAATTCTTCTTCTGTACCCCAGCCAGCTTGATCAGTGAGAATAATTTTAATTTTATTTTCTCCTTCTTCCAATTGCACATCTGCCTGAAGCATCGTTCCTTGCCCTTTGGCTATAGAACGATTTTGAACAAAAACTTCATAGGAGCTATTCTCAGAAATCTTTCCCTTCAAGGTAATTTTTCGCTCGCTAACGACTGCTGGAAAGACGCCAAAATCCACCTTAGGCTTGCTGGTATCGGCAAATACTGTCCCTTCCACAGAAGCATTATTGCCAGATTTATCAACTGCTTCTAATTTAATGGCATTAGCTTTATTATTTTCCAAAGGGATATCTAACACCGAGAAGTTTCCCGATTCTGCTAAAACGCTTCGCAATAATGGCCCATTCACATATAGATTTATTTTTGCCCCGGCTTCCGTTGTTCCTGCGATATCAAGGCTATTCCCCTGCACTGCAGAAGGGATTACTACTTTTATTTCCGGCGGAGTGAGATCAGGAGCAGGAGTGCTGAAAGAATACCAGCTTCCCTCGTTATCAGCAGTTGCCTCGCCACTCTTCACTTTGTAAAGATAGCTTGATTCCGGAGCAAGATCAGAAAGGAAGAACTGATGCTCAGTAACGGCGCTGGCATCACCGACAGTTTTGCTATTTTCCTTGGAAGGGCCGTAGCTTACAAAGCTGTCTGCCGGTTGGTCTGTCTGCCATTTCACTGCCGCTTCGGTAGGGGAAAGAACATCTACGCGCACGTTGGAAATTTCCAAGGCGCTGATGAGGGGAAGATTGAAGAGTAGCGCGAGAACTAAAACTACATTAATCCTCATCCACAGCCTCTTTTTTTGCCCTATCATTTTTGCTTTTTTATTACCTTGTTTCTTTTACTTTTATTCCCTTTACTTTATTTCCGGAGCAGGCACATACTTGCTGTATTCACCTAAATTCAGCATCAAAT
>CAYJVI010000022.1:10528-13132 GCA_964373595.1 uncultured Methanosarcinales archaeon
TTTATTTCCGGAGCAGGCACATACTTGCTGTATTCACCTAAATTCAGCATCAAATCAAACATCTCTTCGTCGCTTGCTCCATCCCTGCTGGCAACATGAACGGTAATTTCGTTGGCATTCTGTAATGATTCCCATGGTACTGTCCAGCTTCCTTTGTATCCGCCAATAAATTTCTCTTCACCAAGGACTTGCACATCCAATTCATAGCTAAAATCAGCTTTGGCTAAAAATTCTAAAGCTTCCTGCTCTCCCACCACTTCTTCATCACTGCTTTTAGCTTTAGTCGCGCTTGATTCGTGGAAAGGGCTTCCCGGAAGATCACTCTTTTTTCGTAAGAGTACTTTAACCAAGGCGATTTCTCCTTTCTCCAAAGATGCTGCCGGTCCAATCTTATCCGGACTGCTGAACTCATGCTTCACCACCTTGATTTTCTTAGTTGGAAGGTTAAACACCGGAACTAAATTCAATTCCACTTCTTTACCAGCAACAGTGACTACTCTTTCACGCGCTTCTTTATATCCATCTTTCATTCCGCGTAAAATCCCGCCGACACAGTACGGAAAGTTAGCGGTATATCCGGCAACAGGCCCTCGTCCGGCAAAATCATATTCCGTTTCCAGCAGGTCGCATTTATACCGCAAGCAAGTGAAACTGGTCTGCACCTCTTCCAATGGCTCGCGGCTATACACACCAGTTTTTTCATTTTCCACCAGCTCATACGCTAAAATCGTCATAGGGACATCTTTCACGGCGCAATACTCGTCGCTGGAAACCGCATCCTTAAAATAAGAAGCTCGGGGAACTGCTTCTTCCCGGCTGGGATTATTTCTTATAACATGAACCGTAAAAGCAGTATTAAACGTATACCCGGTAGTTTCATCTTTCACCTTCACTAAAACTGGATAGATCAAATCATAAGTAAATTTCCACGTTTGCATGCATAAGAAAGAAAGTAAATTAGTTCCGCCAAGCTGGGAGCTTTCCATCTTATTTCCGACTGAGGGCGTTACTGAAAAGGTATAAGGATAGGTTTGATCAAAATTAAAAAGCACACTCACTTCAGGATATTCAAATTCTTTACCCACATCCCAGACATAGTGATTTTGATAATAAGTCAATTCGGACGGGAAGCTGACATAATCTGTTCCCTGAATTTTTAATTCACGGATGTTAAAGCGCACTAATTCCAAAAGAGCATTGCGGACTGTTTCCACATCCCATCTCTTTTTGCTGCAGCTCAGCTCCAGGCCCGCGACCGGAACATCCGGATGCTCCAGGGCAATGAGATCCTGGGTTATGTCTTCCAGTTTTAGGGTTTCAAGTTCCTTCTCTACTACCGTTCTGGCCACGGCATAGACATCTTTCAGCTTCACCGGAGATTCGCCGATATGATCGATAACTTCAGCAATTACTTCTCCGTTCTTGCTTCGTATTTCCACATCCCAGTGCAGGTTAAAGATCACCTTGTCGCCAATTTTTGTATCAGCAGTTACCTCGCTCTTCTCTATCAGGTCATAGCTTTCCTGAAATACTTCTGTGGAAAATAAACACTCCCGGACATGCTCTTCAAGATAACTATCAATCTCTTCTTTGATTTCCTGTAAAGAAGGTATGCGCACATTTTTGCCATAGGCCCAGTAGGGAACCATATGCATGGGAGAAATCTGCAGCCGGGCGGTATTATCCCTGGCTACTTCAGAAGGAACTTCTATATAGCCGCCCTGCAATCCGACTCTTTGAAGAGCTTCGTTTCCTGCCTGTTCGATGCAGCTGGTGATGAAATTTTCCACTTTGCCTTTTTCCGTAGGGATGATTTCTTCCGGCTTGAAGGTGATGATTTCTTTTCTGAGAAAAATAAGCAGGGTCAGCGCCAGAAGGAGCAAAATACCTATGATGATGAAAATGGTTACCTGGCCTTTTTTAGCAGAAATAAGGCTACTTCTATCTATCGTGTACCTCTTTTTGCGCATTGGTTTGAGGATAGTTTGATGGTTTATAAAGATTATGCTGAATGTACGTCTGAAAAAGAGATAAAATTTGGCAATCCCTTCACACCAGATATTTAAAAAAGATTGACCGTCTAAACTTATAGTGAAATGATTGCATTTAACCCATTTTAAGCCCCCAACTTTAAGATATATTTTAGCTTACAATAAAAGTTATAACTAAGTTCATGGCAAAAACTAAGATGACTTCCTGGCACGGGCTTCTTTTTAGAGAGAGCAGTATATTTTGGAAAAATCTCCGCATATTTGCTTTTGAAAATAAGACGGTGTTTGAGATTTTTTTTATCATCTTATATTCGATAGAACAAATATCTTTAATTGTACTCAGCTATAGCGCAAAAGATATACAAGAATTAAGTTTTATTATCTCTATTTTTGCGGTTATCGTCTTAGCAACATTTTCCCTCCATAAACTATTAATGGAATCAAGAATAAAATGTTTAGAGAAGGAAGTAGCTGAAGTCAATAGTGATAAAAGAATGTTGGAAGAAGAGAATAAAACATCAAAAAATTCCTATAAAAAGCTGCTTTACGGAGCCGAAATGTGTCTAGGTTCATTGGATTTGTCACCCCCTTTTAACCATTTGTGGTTAAGTGG
>CAYJVI010000023.1:0-12668 GCA_964373595.1 uncultured Methanosarcinales archaeon
TGCTTCCCTGCGAATATTAAAATCATAATATACATCTCCCTGACGGCGTTCTAGTCGTGTTTCCAGATACTCCTCTGCTGCTCCAAAAGATTTTGACAGCTTCTGCTTCTCAGCCATCTCCAGGAGAGCATCGCCCAAGTCTGCTTTGTAAACCAGTTTCAGCATTCCTGCGGGAACGAGATAATTTTTTCGAGAGTGCCAGCGCAATGGTTCTATAGCATATACCTCAATGATATGTCCGCCCAACTGTTCTGGCGCCCGTTTATTTCCACGGACACCAGCAGGATGGCAAAAGCCAGTGTAACGAAATTTTTCTTTCATTTTTCTGTCTCAGATATCCTTTCTATTCATCCCATACTCACAGTATTTCCGTATCTGACAAATATTGCATTTAGGATTTATCGGAACGCAGATAGTCTGCCCATGCCCGACAAACAAGCGATTGACTTCAATCCACAGATCACCAGGGACTATTTTCTTCAATGCCTCTTCCGTTTCTTCCGGAGTTTTGGTTTTCACCCACCCCAAACGGTTAGAAACCCTATGCACGTGGGTGTCAACAGCTATAGCCGGCTTCTTGAAAGTGTATGCTAAAACACAGTTAGCAGTTTTCCTTCCCACTCCCGGCAATGCTGTCAACTCTTCAAAGGTATCGGGAACTTTACCACGATATTTCTCCAAAATAATTTTACTTAATTTTTGTACATTTCGCGCCTTCACTTTGTAAAATCCAACTCCATACAGCCATTTCTCTAATTCTGTGGCCTTTATCCTCACAAAATCTTCCGGCTTCGGATATTTGGCAAACAATCGTTTTACAATAGGGATGGTAGTCAAATCTTTAGTGCGGGAACTCAGCAGGGTCATCACCAGCATCTGAAAGGGCGTATAATGGCCTAACTCTTCTAACATGGTGAGGGGATGATCTTTTTCTAAGAGGGAAAATACGGTTTTTATTTCAGCTGCTGAAACCATAATGAAGAGAATAATTATACTGCTTTAATAGTTTTCCCGGGAATATTTGCCAATGCAGTATCTGATTATTTTTTCGTTTTTTTATTTCTTTTCTTGATAACTGCGCCATTGGTGGCGGTGCGACGGTCAAAACGTTCCGTTTTGCCCTACTCGACAGCCCGGGGGGCGCATCCCCAGTCGAGCCGCACGCCACGATGGCGCTGGACGAATCGGGGGATGTCCCTTACGGGGCGATTCGTAGGATATGCGAACAGAGTGAGCATGTCCGTCCAGCCGCCATAGAGGTGGCGTGCAGAAAAGAATCGCGAAATAATTTCTAGATACCACGGGGAATATTTACCAAATTAATTTCATACAAACACTAACGCCAATCCTATGGCCAAAATCGTTCCCCTCACGCAGAAGGTTAATACTCTCTGGTGATGTTTCTTCCAGCTGGTGCGTTTTACGTCAGAAGACCCTTCCTGAGTTTCCACGGCATGCTCAAGCATGGAGCGCAGCAGATTAAACAAGGCAGCAATGCCTATGAAAATGAGCATCACCACTGCGCTATAATACACCAGTAACGGAACTACAATGCCGCGCATGAAGTTTCCCATAAACAGATCCCGCAGCAAGTAGAAAGAGCTGCCTATCCCGGCAAGTGTAAACATAGCTCCTACTAAACCTACCGTAAATAAACCTAAAGGAGAGAGAACGTAACTCAACGCCTGCTTTACATAGGTCTGCAGATCACCAGGTATGACCAATTCCCAGGCAGTAAAAAAAGACTGCACTCCGGCCAGGCCAAATAAGACTGCGGCTATTCCCACAAACTTGTAAAAGAAATAATGCAGCTGGGAATCATAAAAGAACGAAAGCATGCCCAATCCGAATAAAAGATAGGCCAGAAAGACGCCGGCAATATAGTATGTGCTGGTTTGAATGAGATCATCTTTCACTTTTGTGGTCGAAAGAATAGCTAAAAATACCAGCACCATTGCTACTATGCCGGGAGCAAACATGGTGCGCAAAGCATCTCCGGTTATCAATGAGAAATTCAACGTCTCCAGAACATTCGGTGATTCACCTTCGCCCAGAAGGCCCACGGCCGAAGCATCAACAGATAATGAAGGGCAGGAAGGGTCTTTATTGCCTTTGATTCTTTCTTCAAGCAGGGAGAGAATAGATTTGGAACCAACCATATAACTTCCCTTCATGAATACGACCGGAATAGAACGTGATTTTTTTTCAATGCCATAGGCATCATAATAGGCCTGGAGGAGCTCAAAATTCTGGAAATTATGATAGACTTCATACTTTTCCATCTGGAGATGTGGATAAGTTCTTTCCAAGCCGAACAGGAATGGTTCCAGGGAAACGCAGTCTGCACATTCCTGGCCGTGAAAGTAATAGACGCAGTCATTTTCGAGTTCGTCTGGAGCAGAGACTGCAAAAGGAAGAGCAAACAGAATACAGAAGATTACAAAAAGAGAACGGATTGTGTTGGACATCTTCACCACTTTATATTTACAGAGATGAATGGTTATATAAAGGTTTTTGTTGGTGTTGTTCTGAAGCGGAAGATTTATAATAAACCTTTGTTTACAGATAGTAAAATTTTATTAACTAAGAAAAAAAGCAAAAAAGGAGGTGTTGAAGAATGGTGAAAAGAGAAGGCTAAATTTGGGGTGAAGATGTTTATGAACAGCGCATTAAAAGCGATTTTACAAACAATGTTGAGTAAGAGATGTATAGGGGGAAAACACACTCCTGAAGAAAAGTTGATCAAGTCAAAGACCAAATGGCTTGAAGCGGACAGACACAGAGAATTTGAAAAGGAGTATAAGCAAATAGTGAATGAGGGCATCATCCTTCGCTCAAAGAAAATGACAGGAAAGGGATCTGATTGGCATATCAGCCTGAATCCAAGAACATTGAAAGAACTGTATGAAAAATTACGATAAAGAAAAGATATGAAAAGGTGAATACAAAATGAAAAAAGACAAAGTAGGAGCATTTTGTGAGACCTACGGTGCTACCATAGAAAACCGCGTCCTTGAATATTTGTTAGAAAATCAAGACTTAGACGTAGCCGTAGGCGATCTGGCAAAAGAACTGAACATAAGCAGGCCCAAAGTGTATGACGTAATTGAAGATTTTGAAAAAAAAGGATATGTCGTAAAATCAAGAATTGTGGGAAAAACGCAGCTGCATAAGCTGAATAAAGACAACCTACGAGTAAAAATATTTTTACGAAACTTTGATGAGTGCTTGCAGTTGGTTATAGACGAACACAGTGGAAAGAAACTAATGGTAAGTGCTCCTATGAGTATTGGGGTGGCATCAGCAAAACCATTTTAAATATTCCGTCTGCAATATCTTTAAATATATCGGCTGAAATACAGATAGAAAATGGTACTCGAACTAACTGAACAATCCTTCCAAAAAGAAGTGTTGCAATCAAAACTTCCGGTAATTGTCGATTTCTGGGCTTCCTGGTGCGGTCCTTGCCGAATGTTAGCCCCGGTCTTTGAGGAAACCAGCAAAGAATACGCTGGAAAGCTCAAATTTGCCAAGATTTCGACCGAAGATCATCCAGATGTTGCCGGAAATAATATGGTAACCGGGATTCCCTGTTTGATAGTTTTCCATAACGGTGAAGAAGCAGATAGGATTGTCGGTTTTATGCCTAAACCTATGCTGAAGCAGAAGATTGATGCAATTCTGGGTAAAATATAAATACTCACCAGCTTTCTTTTCATAACTATGAAACTTATAGCCCAGGGCGCGGAAGCAAAATTGTTCAAAGATAATGCTATTATCATAAAGGAAAGACTTGAAAAAGCGTATCGGCATCCGGAATTGGATGAATCCCTGCGCAAATTCAGGACGCGAAGAGAAGCAAAATTATTGCATAAATTGGAAGAATTACAATTCCCTGCGCCTCATTTGCGGGAATTTTCTGACAAAAGGATGTCTATAGTAATGGATTTCATACCGGGAGAAACGCTGAAAGAAGTTTTAAAACAAAAAGAAGTTGATTTTCAGCATCTGGCCAAGGAAGTGGGAGAAAAAGTTGGAAAACTTCATCAGGCAGATATTATCCACAGCGATTTAACTACTTCCAACATGATCAAGCATGAAGAAAGCGGAAAAGTTACTTTTATTGATTTTGGATTATCCTTCTTTTCTGAAAAAGTGGAAGACAAAGCCGTGGATTTATTTTTGCTGGAGAGAGCTTTGGAAAGCGCCCATTATGATCTATACCCGGAGATTTTTCACCGTGTTCTGGAAGGATATAACCTAACTAATCCAGACGCAGATGCAGTGCTGCAGCGTTTGGAAGCAGTACAGAAAAGGGGAAGGAACAAGAAGAAGTAAAAAAAATAATTCTGAAGGAATTTACTGTTTAACAAAATCATATTCTCTGCAGATGACCCATTCGGTAATTTAAATCCCTTCAAATATAGCTCGGAATTTAATATTTCTTAACAAAAATTAAATTCCATCGCTATAAATGGTAGGTAAGTGGTAGGATTTCTATTTATAAATATTTAGGAATCAGAAAAGATATCTATCCACTTGGTGGCAATCGTCCCCGGGCCTCTTCTTCCCACAATCGGGCCATCATCATACATCAACCCCGCTTTGCTCATGTTTTCTCTGGCCATGCGGGCGCAGCTGTAGGTAGCCAGAATCGCAGAACTTTTCATAATTCTATGCATTTCTGCAAAAAAAGTTTCCTGCCACATCTCTGGCGCAGTCTTCGGAGAAAAAGGATCAAAGAACACCGCATCAAAATAGTTCCCCGGAAGAGTTTTTGAAGTTTCGCGGGCATCACCCAGTAAAACTTTGACCGAAACCTTCCCTTCTTTAAATTCTAACCTTTGCGGAGTTAATTGTTTGTACTGGACAAAGAAGGGAATTGGCGGATTTACTTCCTGAATTTTAGAAATAATAGCAGTATCATATTCCAACCCAACCACCTCTATTTCGCACTCAGGGTTTTCTTCAAGAGCAATACTGATAGCCATGGCCGAATTGTATCCCAGACCAAAGCAAACGTCAAGAATTTTTATCTTGCCGGATTTCGCTAATTCCTTAATCTTGCAGGGAATTGCATACTTCTTTAATGCTTCCTCGACTGCGCCGGTTTGGGAATGATAACTTTCGCCCACAACTTCGTTCATGAAGGTTTCGGTGTTATCGGCGGTGATTATTTTTTTGAACATGGAACTGATAGATCAGAGCTCTTTTAAATACTTGACTTAGATTTTCTCCGCTCTTCCCTTCCTGATCAGCAGCGCAGCCACTTCCGGAAATATTTCCGTTTCCTCGCCTTCGTCAAAAGGGCCGTAAACCTTCATATCCTTCCATACAAAACTCGGAGTAGGATGAACAAAGCGGATTCTGGCCATAAGCGGTTTTGCTTCTTCTGGCGGGGGAATAGTTCGCTGCAGTTCCGCCCGTATCTGTTCCTTCCTCTGTTCCAGACTAAGCTCGACACGCTGCAGCTGCTCATCGACTACCGGCAGTTCAGCCCGGAACAAGTTGAGCAGGATTCCTCTCCGAAAATGATCCAGATTTTTCAAAATCTGCTGGTAAAATTCCTTCTCTTCCCGCAGCATAGAACTGGTGTCAATGATATCCGACCCAGTCCTGCTCTTGTTCATGGCGATATCCAATATTTTTTTCTCCCGCTTTTCGTACAGCTCTTTCAGGATTCTCCTGATGCAGCGCAATTCGTATTCCAGCTTTTCCTTTTCGCTGGCAGCAAAAATATTCTCTCCTTCGTGTTTCAATTCCAATAACGCTTGTTTTTCGCGCAAATAGCCTACTACATCAAAGAAAAAAGAAGTGTCCAGCTTCTGCAGATCCTCTTTTTTCTTCTCATTGAGAAAAACGTCGTACAAAGTTTCCAGAGTAATTTTTATATTTTCCATAGCTGCGGAAGGTGTAACCTCAGATGATAACGTAGCTACTTCTGCCCCCATACCAGCTTAGAGTCTCAGTTCTTTTAAAACTTTGTCGTTGTTTTGGTATACATAAAAAGAAACACCACCGCCTAGGCCAAGAGGTTTGCGAGGAACTGCTCTTCGTAAGAAGTAATTATTGTCAAAAATCCAACAACATTAACAATGACAAGCCTTAGATTTTAACATCAAGATTTTTGCCGAGCAAACGGCCAAGGCGGTGTTTCTTTATCTTAATTCATCACTATTTGATTACAATTAAAGATAAGTTTATAAAACAACAACTAAAACAAACCCCATGGCCAAACTCCACTACAGCACCTTATCTTTCCACCATAAAGGAGAGCATCTTCAGGTTAATCTGCTGAGATTATTCTCTACAGAAATTCCCAAAGATGAAGTGGAAAAAATAGCTGCATTTTCCCTGCCTGACCCTCACACTATTGAATTTACAAAGATAGATCTGGAAAAAGCAGAAACTAAATTCTCATTTTTACTGGCAAAATATTTTGATCAATTGAAGAATAAATTAACCGGAAATCCAGTGACCTATATCCACAGAAATTCAGGGATCCCATTAATTGGAAATGTCGCTTTCGGCATCGTCTACAGAAATTCGTCTATTGTTGAAATAAAGCCAGTCACGTCCTGTAATTTAGATTGCGTCTATTGTTCTATTTCCGAAGGACTCAGCAGCAAGAAGCACGATTTCGTGGTGGAAAAAGATTATTTGGTAGAAGAACTGCAAAAAGTGATCGACTTTGTAGCCGAACCAGTAGAAGTACACATCGGAGTGCAAGGAGAGCCTTTCCTGTATGCAGACATGGAAAATTTATTTGCGGATTTGCAGGCCATGGAAAAGGTGCATACTATTTCCATTGATACCAATGGAACACTGCTGAATAAAGAATATATAGACAGAATTTCCAAGTACGATAAACTTCAGTTGAATTTATCTCTTGATGCTATTGACGAAGAGAAAGCCAAACTTATTGCCGGAACTAAAAACTATAATATTAAGCAGGTTAAAGAAGTCATTGCTTATGCGTCCAAGAAACTGAAAGTGATAGTTGCTCCAGTATTGACTCAGGGATATAATGAAGATGAAATGGAAAAGATCATCCAATTTATCAAATCCTTAGAAACCCAACCTATTCTGGGAATACAAAACTTCCTCAAATACAAGACTGGAAGAATACCTGCTGAAGAACTTTCCTGGGATAAGTTTTATGCTCTGCTGGAAGCGTGGGAAAAGAAATACGATATAAAATTGAAACTGAACAAAGAAGATTTTAACATCCGCAAGACCAAGGAAATGCCCAAGCCGTTTACGGAAGGAGATGTTATTTCAGTGGTGCTGAAGTGTCCTGACCGATTTTCTAATTCTTCTATTGGAGTAGCGAAGGACAGGAATATTTCTGTTCCCGGATGTCCATTTAAAGAAGGAAAGAAAGTGAAAGTTAAGATTGTTAGGGATAAGCATAATATCTTTGTGGGGAGACCGGTTTAATTTACTACTTGACAGTTAGAAAAATAGAAAGGTTTATAAAGTGGGGGCCAATTGCTGTTCTATGAAATTAGGATTAGGGCTATATTTAAGACTAGAACAATCCAGTAAATTATTTATCAGTCCTATTTTGGGACTTTCACCATTAGAATTAGAGCTCCTATTAGACCGAAGTTTAGAGCAAGTTAAAGACTTTCATGAAGAAAATCCACATTGGAAAAAAGAAAAATCTCCGGAGAATAGAGGGAATTATTTCCAGCAGGAAAATTTCTTAGACGGCTGTAAATCGGTGAAAGGAAAAATTGCGAAAGAGAGATATTTAGAAACTCCCCAGATATTCGTTGAACGGAGTGAAGAAGGATATTCTGCAAGATACGATTCGCAAATTAATGAAAGAATCGCAGAAAAATTAGCGCAGTTTAAAAGAACTGAAGGAGAAAGGACACCGCCCGTGGACAAAATATTCTCAAAACAGTTTGCAAAAGAACGGGATTGGATTGTCAAACAACAGCTTGCAATTGTACAATATTTATGTAAAACACAGGACAAATATGTAAAAAGCAGAAATCCCTTGGATTTAGAGCCAACCACACAACTGAATGTTGCCGAACATATTGGGTATTCCGACACCGCAGTAAGCAGATTAGTACACAATCTTAGTATCCAGCTTCCTGATGAAACTGTTATTTTTGCAGATGAATTAATTCCTGGGGCAAAGATTACAACTCTCAAAGGAATCTATGTCTTAAGACAGCTTCAGCAAGATCCTGAATTATATGAAAATCAAAGTTGGAAAGTTTCAGATAGAGAACTTATGCCAATTCTTAAAGAAAGATTTGGAATTGATGTAGCAAGAAGAACCGTTTCTAAGTATAAAGCAATGTTAGGTTAACTATGATAAACACTATTATCGGATATGTGATGGGAGAACCTGAAATAGGGGGGACAACACAACCAGTCTTCAGAAATGAAGCCGCATTAAGAGACTTTATTCTCGGTCTTCCAGAAAAAAATTTAGTTGATTTATACAAAGTAACTGGAGAAATAGTAACAGACGACGGCAGCCCAGATGGGTTGCAAATGTTGGTCCTGCAATATGAGCCATTTAAATTTGTGGAAAATTAAAACTCTAAAATGAATCAAGGCCAAATCCTCAACTCCGGCGACTTGGAATTGATCGTTACTCTCGACGAAGAAACTATTCTAGAACATTTCGGCGAAGAATCGTTCGAATACCTTGCTTACGAACATATGCTTGCTGAACAAATGGAGCGCCAGAAATTAAGAATCCCGCGAAGAACAGAAAATCCTGCAGTCACAAAAGGCATGCTTAAAAATTGGATTCAAGAATTTTTAGAAAGAAACAATAAACTTCTCCCCAAAGGATATCATCACAAAAATAAACGGCAATTGCAAGGGATGTATAGAGGAATGTTAGATCATTACAATATAAGACTTACCGACATTGTGCCGCATCATATTTGATCCATCTTCGCCAACATAAATTCCCTCAATTCCAGAGGCCAATTCCGTCCAATTTCATCCTTATACCTTTTGCAATCATCAAAAACATCCTTTCTCATCGAACCATTATCGATCAGTTTGATCAGCTCCTCTTTCACATACACCGGCACCTGTTTCAAGGTCCATACCTGTAATTTTAATTTCTCTTTATACCAGTCTTTCTCTTCTTCCTGTTTCTTCTGTAAATCTTCCCAAAACGAAGAATACGAAAACTCTTCATGTTTCTCTTTCAGCAATTTTTTGCCTTCTTTCAGCGCTATCTTAGCCATGACCATCTCATGCATACGTTTCAGGAATTCCTGTTTATCTTCAATTCTAAGCACGTCACTATAGCCGCCGGCAATCAAGCCAAAAGCAAAAGGGCTGGGAATGTCGGCAGGCACTTCCACTATTACAGTTCTTCCGGCAATGATCTCATCAATAACTTTCTGCGCATTGGGATAGTCCATTAAATCTTCCAATACTTCTCGGCGCGCTTCTTTCAGAATGGGAAAGTCATTGCTGATTCTCTTCACCGCATTAAACAGGATTTTGCTGCCAACCTGCATTCTGCCGGCATTCTTTGATCTCCCCATATATTGCCGCAAAATCATCAGCGATCTGGCAGCGCAATGTCTGAACCGACGGGATAATACTTCGCTTTTCTCAATAGCATTTTCCAGAACCATCCTGAAATCTTCCTGCTTCAGCGCTTCAAAGGCTCTCACGGCATTAAAACTATTTTCTGCCGACAAATAAAACCCATTATCAGTAACTCCTATTTCTACATCCCTATGCTGGGATTTTCCGATGACATACGCTAATGCTCTCGACAGACAGTCATTCACTCTTCGCCCAAATAAGGTCTGGAAAATGACATAGGTTCTTCCTCTATCGACATACGTCTCAATCACGATTTTCCTGTCAGAAGGAATCTGGCTGTACTGATACTGCTCATAGAAATAGCGGTAAATGCTGTGGGCTGCTTTCTCATCGACATACAAAAAATCATTTACAAACTGCAAAATTTCCTGCTCTGATTTTCCCGCCTGAAATTTTTCCTCCATCAGTCTCCTAAAGCGGTTGATCTCCATAGCTAAATCATACGATAACGGCAGCATCTCTGAAAACCAGCTGGGAACAGTGGGCGGCCTGTTGACGGAGGTGCTGACTTGCGCGGTCATGCCTCTTGAAAACTTGAACATATACACATTGCCGCCTAAGACAAACACATCTCCGGGCCTTAGGCGTTCCAGGAAGCCTTCATCGATCTTCCCAACAATTTGTTCCCCTACTTTAACCGTAACATAACTCTCTTCAGGAATAGTGCCAATGTTAGTCATGTAAATAATGCGGGCCATTTTCCCTTTCTTTCCCACGTCGCCGGTTTCCGGATCATACCAAATCCGGGCATAGACATGCCGTTCTTCTAAACTCACATATTCACCGGAAAGATATTTGATAACTTCAAAGAAATCTTTCCAGGCTAAATCTTTATAACAGTAACTTTTGGTGATCAAATGATATAATTCATTGACATTCATCACTTCGTTTATGGCAATGCCATATATCTGCTGCGCCAGGACATCCAAAGCATTGCTTGGAATATGCACCCGATCAATTTTCTTTTCCAGCGCTGATTTCAGCAGCAGAGAACATTCCACTAAATCGTCCCGGTCCATGACAATTATCCGCGCTTTTACCGTCGAATGCAGCTGGTGCCCTGCTCTTCCTGACCGTTGCAGGAAACGGGCTACTGACTTTGGCGATCCTAAACAAAGCACTAAATCCACATATCCGATATCAATACCCAATTCTAACGAAGTGGAAGAAACCACTACTTTCAGATTCCCATCGCGCAGAGCTTGTTCGGTAGAGAACCTCACTTCCTTGCTTAAACTGCTGTGATGCGCAGCAATATTCTCATGATATGATTGCGGGAACATTTCTTTCAAAGTATGCACAACTCTCTCTGTCGCTGATCTGGTGTTGGTAAAAATAAGAGTTGTTTTATGCTCCCGAATATGTTCATGGATCAAATCGTACATCTTGCGATGCTTGAGCATGTAATCTGTTTCCACCAAACTTTTAACCGGGCTGAGAACTTTCAGATCCATCTCTTTCAGGAAACGAATGTCTACAATGCCGCAGTCGCGATTGCTTCCCGCTAAAAACTGAGCGATATCTTCCAGGGGAGCAATAGTCGCGCTTAATCCCACCCGGGCCGCTCCCGGTGAAAAGCGCTGCAGACGCTCCATGGTAATGCTTAAATGGACTCCCCGCTTGTTTTCTGCCAAAGCATGAATTTCATCGACGATAAGCCATTGAACATTGGTTAATTTTTCTTTGAATTTAGGAGAATTGATCATGATGGCTAACGATTCCGGCGTGGTGATAAGAACATGCGGGGTCTTCTGCAGCATCTTGGCCTTTTCTGCTGCGGTAGTATCGCCGGTTCTTACTCCAATGCGGATGCCTAAATCTTTTTCCGCCAGTTCATTGATTTCCTGCAGCGGTTTCAGAAGATTCACTTGGATATCATTTCCTAATGCTTTCAGCGGAGAAACGTAGACGCAATATACTTTATCTTCCAGGATCTGCTTTTCTGATGAATCTACCAGCTCATTGAGGATTGATAAAAAGGCAGTTAAGGTCTTTCCTGAACCTGTCGGCGCGGAAATGAGGACATTTTTTCTGCTGTGGATTTCCATAACTCCATACAACTGCGGTAGAGAGAACTCTTTGAATTTGCTGAAGAACCATCTATTCAAAAGAGGATGAAATATGGATTTGATATGTACAGGTTTATATGGTTCGGTTATCAGGGAGATCATCTTGGAGAAACATCTATTCACTCTAAAATAATCATTCTGGGGATTATTTATAAGAGTTGTGGGCAGATTATACTCTTGCGAGAACTACACTATTAGAAATTGTCGACCGACTGAATTGGAGCGTTAATTTGGATAGATGGTTCAAAGTTTTGGGCTACTTTCATCAAAGCCTTGAGCATCTCTCGTTCTGGTAATATCTGTAGTTGCTTTTTCTCCAAACATTGTCAAGATCAACTCCCAATCAGTCATGTGATCTCTGAAATTTTGATTCTGTTTCTTCAATCCTTTGAACTGTTTGTATTCCCCAACCGTTTTACCAAATGTGGCTTTAGAAATCTCATTAGTGAGAATAGCAAAATCTTTCTCTTCCTGAACACCTCTGCTTTTCCAATCATCTGTTAAATTCTGCTGAATAGCTATGCCTCTTAATCTTTTGTCTATCCAATCTTTGGGATAACCTTTGAGTCCATAATACTCTTTGACTCTATCTTGAGCAAGTTCTGGGTTTTCAATCTCTTCAATACGCTCTTTTCCAACTTGGGCTAACCACATCTTGAATGGCTCTGCTTTTTTGGAGGGAATTGATTGGATAAGCCTAAAAGCATTCTTGGTGTTCACACAATCGGTATATCGTAATTTACCATCATCTGCTGGCATTTTCAAACCGTTACATACTTTCTTAAACGATTTTCCCCCGAGCACCGCAGACCGCAGTCGAGGAGCGGAGGCGTATGACGCAGGAAGCCACGTTCTAACACCTAGTAATTACATAATAAGGCGTAAGCAATAAAAGGGCATTCTTTCTTTTGGTTTTAAGAAAAAAAGTATCATTTAGGGGGGAGATGATTATTGCACAATTTTAGATGTTCTTTCACAGCTTAATTTTAGATAGAT
>CAYJVI010000024.1:0-12561 GCA_964373595.1 uncultured Methanosarcinales archaeon
TCGGGAGAGGCGACTTTTTTTGCGCGCCGACGGGACTACCCCGCGAGAAGCCCTGCCGTGGTAGTTGTAGCAGTAGACATTGAACCTGTAGTTGAAGTTGCCACGACCAGCAGGCCGGATCTGTCCGTCAGGAGGCAAGTAGAGCTGCGCTCTTCTGCCGCCTTCGCGCATTGCTTGCGGCAATTGCTCAAACTTTCGCGTGTACAAAAATTCAACCAAATCATTGCCGAATTTATTCAAATCAACCCATTGCTGAGAAGGAATCCCGGCTACAGAAAATTCTCTTTTGCTCTCAAATTTGAAATTCTGCTTCACGTATGCAGAACCATTCCATACCAAACCTTCTGGATCAGTATAAATCGTAAGTTTATCTCCATTCCGTTCCATCGCCGCGCTCAGCCATTCGCCATTACTGTCCAGCATATCATCGGCAACAGATTTTTGCTGCGGGGTTAATTTATTTTCAAGATTAGCTATCAACAAACCAAATACTTCCTGAGGGCGAGCATGGCGGCTAAAACCGGCTCGCTGCAGGCGTTCTAAGCTGGCATCGTAGGTTAAGAGTTTTTTATCGTTTCCATAATAGAATGCTTTTGGTTCAAAGGTTACACCCTTATACAAAGTCCCTGTTCTTTGTTCCAATGAAGTTTCTGTTGCCATTCTCATGCACTCCCCGCTTTCTCAACGATATAACATCCGTCCTGGAAAATTCTCCGGTCGCGGTTGACAATCCTGCAGGCGCTTTCAATCCTTGCCGCAGTCTGCCCGGCAGCTTCCACATCACAACTCTTGACCGTAATTTCCTCGCCATTGACTTTAACCTCTGCGTCAGGCATGATCTCAACTTTCCGCGGCACTGCTTCGCCTAAAAAGTTCTTGATCACCACTTCATTTCCAGAAACGGAAACATTCATGGGAAAATGGCCGGAACAGATCTTCAGCTTGTATACATACGGTTCCTTGACGCCTTGGACCATATTCCTGATGTGCGAGCGGAAAGAACCGATGATAGTCTTCTCCCGCTTGGTCGCTTTGGCGGCAAAAAGGACTATTTTGTTCCCTTCTGAAGATAATTTCACTTTAGGGTGCAGGAAGTTTCGGTTTACTTCTCCTTTCGGACCTTTTACTTTCAACAGACTTCCATCTACCTGAGCGGTGACTCCCGCGCCGAGTTCAATTTCCTTTCTGAGATCTTCTTTCATGTTTAATAGCAATAAGCGATAAGTTTTCCGCCGGTCCGTTTTTCTTTTGCTGACAGATGAGTTACTAATCCCTGCGGCGTTGACACCAGGATTACCCCGAAATCTTTTGCCGGAAGATACCGTTTTTCCCACTTTTCAAATTCGTCTTTGGCAGTCGAGAACCGTGGCTTGATCACGCCGCACTTGTTGATATTCCCCAACAGATTTACTTTCAGGACGCTGCCTTTTCCGTCGTCAACTACTTCAAATGCGCCTATGTATCCCTGTTCGTTCATGAGCGTTAACACTCGCTTGATGATCGATGAAGCGGGCTTGATGACTACTTCGCGCTTTCCCACGCGTTCCGCGTTCAGTACTTTTGCTAAGGCCGCTGCCAATGGGTCGTTAAACATTTTTCATATACCTCGTATCAGCTGAATTTTTTGAATCCAAGATCAAGAGCCATCTCCCTAAAACATTGCCTGCAGATATGCAAGCCGTATTTGTTGATGTGCCCTTTAGCTCTCCCGCAATTCCTGCATCGGCGCAGGGAAATGCCGCAGGATCTTTTCTTAGGGCTGTTGAATTTGACGTACTTTGCTTTCTTTACTGGCTTTTGGTTCAGTTGTGTGAATGCTTTTCGGTAGTCGCTGGTAGTCATGGTCTAGTTAACCTCTACTCCCAATTGCTGGACAAAAGCAACCGCTTCGTCCTTGGTTATTTGTTGTTTTTTACCTACTAACGCCGGCCGCACTCTTCGTTTCTTTACCCGGAATCCAGGCCTTTCTAAGGTAACTGCTGCTTCCAATCCCATAATTTTTAATTCCGGATCGTATTCCATTCCTCCAATATCAATATACTCTGGAACGCCAAAGGAAAAATTTCCCAGGCTATCAAAATTATTTCTGCTTAAGGTGTTGTCTTTGGCTGCCAGCAGGCGCAGCAGCAATTTTTCACAGTCATTTCGAACTGTTACCTTGCAGCCGATAGCTAACCCCGGACGCAAACCCCAGCCGGGAATCCGTTTCTTGGTTTTTGTTTCTACCGGCTTGCAGGAGGAAATCTTTTGCAATAGCTTGAGGCCTTTCTTGAGCATCTCTTCATTCTTTCCTGCGCCGATATTGAGGGTAACTTTGGTTATGCGGATCTGCCTCATCTGGTTCTGGGATGAATCTGGTTTTGCCTGCGTCATGTTGTGTTGATTATGATAATTTTATTTCCGTATCCTTTTCTCCGACCACAAACAAGTATCCTTTTGCGGTTTCGATATCGGCGTTATCGACGGAATAGGTCGCTTCGTCTCCTTTGACTTCCTTCAGCACACCTATGTTTCCGGCGTGTTTTCCTTTGGTCAAAAAGACTTTTGCTCCTTTCTTCAGCGGAAGCACTTTTTTGACGCTCGCTTCAGGAAGCGTTACCACAAAAGTATCGCCGACCTTAGCCTTGATATCAGCAAGCATATTTCTTCCATCATGAAGATTAAATTGCACTTTTCCTTCTTTCACCATGGTCTTTCCGACTACTTTTCCTAACTTAAGGGAGCTTTCCTGCGCTGATATTTCCACTAACTGCAATCGTCCTTTCCTGTCCAGCAGCATGCGGTAATATTTCTTTAATTCCGGAACGGACAGCACATCAAATAAACCTACCATGAAACTATGGTCTTTCCGCCGTTTTCCGTCGACCAGCACTTCTTTGTTGTTAAGCATTTTTTTTACTTCTCCCATGGTCGATGTCAGCTGCAGCTCATCGCGCAGCAATACTCCTAAGGGCAGCCCGCTCTCGAGAGAATGAGCGCCGGGATTAGGGCGCACAATAAATGTTCTGCTCTTCCTGTCCACGAACCAAGTTCTTGGCGAAGCGATGCGCTTTAAGTGATTCTTCATTGTATTTCAACCCTTTGAAATGCCTGAAAATGTTTCATTTTCATGGTGTAGTCTCCTCGAGAGCTTTTCCTTTTTGTTTGCCTTTTTCTTTCCCGAACTTTCGCCTCTTATCGCTCATATCCAATACCGTAATCAATAAGTTTGAAGGGTGAAAGCCGGCCGGCACTTTGGCGCCGTCTTTCTTGGTGTACTCCAACCCGCCGATGAATACGCGCTCCCGTTTCAGATTGACGCGCTCCACTTTTCCTTCCTGCCTCCTGAATTTGCCACGCAGGACTTTTACTTTGTCTCCTTTGCGCGCCTGCGCTGCTCTGGTGCCATGTTTCTTCCGCAATTCTGAAGACAGATGGACGTGAACTAACTTCTGACGCACATGGAGAGGAGCGTTGTGTCTATACTTGCGCTGCTTGCGCGGCTGAACGCTTGATTTCCAATGGGTGGAAAATTTTTTTTGGGTCATGGTTTCTGTTTATGGTTTCTTTTATACAATCATACTGGCAACTTTTGCCACGGCCGGCCATCTCTCAGCAACTTCCTTGGCGATAGGCCCTTTATAGATAGTCCCTTTGGGGTTGCCTTTATCATCCTTCAATACCACAGCAGCATTATCTTCAAATTTGATTCTGGTTCCGTCCGGACGCCGGTATTCTTTTCTTTGGCGCACGATGACTGCATAGACGACAGTTTTTCTCATTTCCAGTTTTCCTTTCTTCACCGAAGCCATCACTAAATCTCCGACACCGGCAGAAGCCACTCGTCCTTTGACCGTCTTTGATCCTACTACGGAAAAGATTTTTAATAATTTCGCTCCAGAGTTATCACAGGCAGGAACTCGTGCTTCCACTGGAAGTCCTCTGGTCACTGTGCCTTTAAGCGCTTTCATGGTTAATCATCTTGTTTAATGTCTTCGATATCTTCATTTTTACTTTTCCTCGGATTTTTTTTGAGATTTTTCTTTGATATCATCGATGCTTACCTTCGACCGCTTTCATCAAGCCACACCATAAAATAAAGGGAGGCGACTGCAAGCAAAAAAATACCAGCAAAATGCAGAGTTGGATCATCCAACACGGAACGTTCTTTTTCTCCAGAATACGCAGTTATAGCTGTGTATCCGTAACTGGGAGTTGTGTGTCTTCCACTAGTAACCGTGGTGTTACTGCCAGATGAAAGTGCCAATACTAATTGTGATTCTCCTCTCGAATCATTTTGTGCACGCTGATGCGATTCTGTAGCTAATAAGTTAGCCGATATTTTACCATCATATTTTAGTTCGTATTTCATTCTTCATCACCCGCTTCTTCAGCAGCTTTCTTCTTCTTTACGATTTTCTTTCCCGGCTCTTCTGCGCCAAATACTTTTTCCACTTTTCCTCCTTCGAGGACCTGAATAATGACATGATGTTTCGTTTTGCTCAATGGTCTCGTCCTAGCAACTAACACGCTCTGTCCAACCTGCGCATCAAGACAGGGAGGATTATGCACTCGTAATCTCGACCTTCGCAATTCATACCGCTCGTACTTGGGAACATAATGAGGCCTGAACCATTCGATGGTTGCTGACTTGTTGGTGTCTTTCTTGACCACTTTTCCCGTCAGCAATTCTTTCTTCACCACTAAACCTCCTGTAAAGGGACAGTTTTTATCGTAGTATTTACTATCGTAAGCCCGCTCCGGCGCGGGTATTCCCAAAACTTCTTTCTTGATTTCCATTTTTTATCCTTTCAGCCGGTCTTCCGGCCTTCTCGCAACCTGCTCACCGAGAAGCACCTTCCCGGTTTTCAGCAGCTTAAACGTGATTATGTTTTTCATCAGGACAACTTCGTTCCCATCATCCCGGCGGACTTTGATCGTTTCCTTGGTTTCGTCGATGATTTTCCCGCGAATTCCGATATTGCTTTTGTTCTTGGAATCGACTACTTCTATTTCCTCTCCGATTAATTCGTGCGGGAAAATTTCTTTTCGAACCATGCTTCATGCCCCACCAAGATTAACACATCCTGATGATTACACAATCTCAATAGTCTCCTCGGGAAATCCGAGATCCACTAAGACTGCTTTCATTCTTGATTTATGATCGCCCTGAAGTTCTATTTGCCCGGTCTTGGCGGTCCCGCCGCAGGCAAACTTGTTCTTCAGGAGCTTGAATGTCTCGTTGATGTTCGCTTCTTTCTTTATGCCGCTTACGATGGTATACTTCTTGCCGAACTTCCGCTTTTCTATGGTCACGGTTATTTTTTGCTGCTCGCGGGCAATGGCTTCACAGACGCACAAGTCCTCTGGAAGCCCGCATTGATTACAGACCATTCTATTTGCTCTGTACCTCCTTCTGGTTAAGGATGGTTAATACTCTGGCAATATTCTTCTTGGTCCGCTTTACTTTTCCGGAACTTGCTGTTCCTGTTCCTGCCCCTACCTCTATTCTTAATTTTAAGAGCTCCTTTTTAAATTCTTGCAGCCGATTTTGAAGTTCTGGCGCCGATAACGCCTGCAGTTCTTTCATTACTTTCATGCTTCCTTCACCTCGGCTGCTTCAGTCTTCTCTTCGGCGCTCTCTTCCGTCTTCGTTTCCAAAGAAACTTCTGGCGGCGCTTCCGGCTTTTTCTCTGCCGCCGGCGCAGCTTCTTTCTTTTTGCTGGGTCTCTTTCTGGGCTTCTTTGCAGCAGGCTTTTCTTCTTTCTTGATCTCTTCTATGATCTGTTCAGGTTCGTCCAAAATCCTGGTTCGGTCAGGAAGCACTATATCAGGAGGCATGATGGAAACTCTGATTCCAATTATCCCGCTTTTCAGCAGGGCTGCTTTCTTGGATGTCCGCACGGAAAGGGCTACATCACCGCATTTCTTCAGGTATCCGGTGTAAAACCGCCAGCTTTTCGCTCGCGCGCTGGGAACTTTTCCTGAAACAATGATTTCCACTCCCAAGGCGCCGGCATTCATGACATTTTCCATCATCTTGTGCCCGACTCCCTTGAAGCGGGCAGCGCCGAAGCGTTCTAAGGAAGATACGATCCGTTCCGCCACCACATCAGCATCAAGGAACACGTTTTTCACTTCATTGATTTCAATTTGGGGATTTTCAAGATTAAATTTTTCCTTCAGGGTTCTGGTAAGCGAACGGATATTAGCGCCTTTGGAGCCGACAATCAGACTCGGCCTGCTGGTGTTGATGACAATTTTCTCTCCCAGTGGAATTTTCTTGAGAGTGATGCTGGATATTCCTACATTTCCCAGCTTTTCTTCTACGAATTTGCGGAGGAAATATTCACGCGTTCTCTGAGCGATGAAAGTGCGTTCAATCATTTTTTTCCACCTTTCGCAGACCGTAATGAGCCTTTCTTTTGCAGCTCATTGAACAGTTTTGAAACTTCCTGCGTTTCTTTTTGTTCTTTCTCCTTCTTATTCAACTCGGCTGCTTTCTGCTGCGCTCTGCGCAATAATTCTGCCGGGGAAGGCTCTTCTTCTTTGATTGTTTTTGGCGCTTCTGTCTTCGGCGCTTCTTTCTTGACTGGCTTTACTTCCGCAGCTTCTTCCTTCACTGCTGATTTCAGCGCCGGCTCTGTTTCTTTCAGGGCTTCCTTTTTGAGCTCTGTTGCTGCTGATTCCGTCTTCTTTGTTTCTTCTTTCTTCCCGGCAAATCTTTCTCTGACTTCCACTTCGACGTGAGTTCTCTTGGCTGCACCTCTATGACGCCGCCCGGTAGAAGGGATGGATGCTTTATTTGCCAGAATTTTGATAATTTTTAAGTTGGAGGTGTCTAAACCTTTCACCTGCGCATTAGCTTCTACTGAATTCAACAGGCGCAATATTTCCTTAGCTGCTTTCTGCGGGTATCTGCCGGCAGACATTCCTGCTTTGTGGCCGAGATCCTGGATAAATCTCTTGAAGGGAACTGCTCTCTGCAAGGTGGAAACTTCCTCCAGGAATTGTTTTGCTGACGAAACATTCTGGTAGCGCAGGGAACGGCAGATTTCAACACAGTGCTTGGTAGACACCGGAAGATTCAATGCTCTGGCTACCGCAGTGTGCGCTGAGTTCTGTTCCGATGGTTTTGTTGAGGTCATTTTTATCTTGCCGAGATGGCTTTGCTTGATCTGGTTGCTCCGATACCGGCTGCGCTGTGAGTTACTCCCTTTCTGGTGTGGGAGAATTCTCCTAAGTAGTGGCCGATCATGGTGGCATTAATCATAATTGGAAGGAATTCTTTTCCGTTATAGACGCGGATAGTTTTCCCGATCATCTGGGGGACAATAACCATATCTCTGCAGTGAGTCTTGACATTATTTTCTCCGGCAGCAATCCTTTTCATGAATGCTTTCTGCGCATCAGTAAATCCACGCTGTAAAGATCTACGTTGCCGTGAAGTAGTTAATGCCATGAACTCCTTCAGATCCAGGCTCTTCAATTGTTCTTCCGTTTTTCCTTTCCAGGTGAATTCTTTTGCCATAGTGGATTATTATAGTTTCTCCATTTCTTTTTTAAATTCTTCCCATGAATGTGGTGAGAAATATCTATCATCTGCTGCTCGTTGCAATACATCTCCAGTAACTGGAGCTTCTTCAGGAATTATTTTAGTAAATGAATCCCATAAAGATTTAGCTACAAGTGGTCTTGCGATAGTTAATATTTCATCACGAGTATGCAGTCTAGCAACGCGCTGTTCTATCGATGGAGAACTTTCAATTTTTCCATGCGCGGCGCCGACGACGCGACGGACGGGGCTACCGAGGAGGAAAGAGCAGTGCTCGTCAAGATCATGGCTGCCGTCTGCAATGGAACCACCGTCAAGAAGACTGCTCACAAAAAATGCTCCCAACTTATCTTCGTTATCTTTGTCTGTATTCCGTCGAACAAAAAAAGCCATCGCTTCTTCGTTCTTAACCTCGTGAAATATAATGTCCCGGTATGTTTTCAGCAAATGAATATCTCCATTCATTATTTCATACCAGCCATCATTATGTAAAACTTCATCTCTTCGGAATGAGTGATTATACTTCCCCTTGTTTAAGTCTAATTGAACACCGTCTACGTTTGAATACATAACCGGCAAAAATGGTTTCTTAAAATTCTCAGGAATAATTATCAACTTATTGGACTGAGGAACAATCTTAAATTTGGTTGAATACGCTTCATTCACAACTGCAGTGCAGGAATCAAGCCAGATATTAAATAAACTTTTATCACCATTTTCGTAGGCAATAACTCGTGCTTTAATATTTTCTTTAAACGTTTTTGGCTCTTCTCCTCGTTTTCGTAATTCAGCAACTCCTTGAGCATAGGTATTAGCTCTAATTATTTCATACCTTCCGTTCTGATCTTGTTGCGGTGTCGCAGTTTCCATCTTATTTCTTCCTTCTACCAGTTCTTCGCGGCGCGATCTTACCGACTTTTCGTCCAGGTGGAGCGCTTCTCGGCGATTGTGTCGGCCGTCCTTTGACGTGGGAACACTTTCCACCGAAGGGATGGTCTACCGCGTTCATGGATACCCCGCAAACATGCGGATATAATTTGTTTCTTGCCCGCATTCTATGATAATGAGTTCCTGCTTTAAGGAATGGTTTTTCTACTCTTCCGCTTCCTGCCAAAACACCGATAGCTGCCCGGCAGGCCGGCAAAAATAATTTTTCTTTCTTCGACGGCAATTCTACTCGCACCGCTTCTTCTGTTTTGGATACAATCCTCGCAAATGAACCGGAGGAGCGCACTAATTTCCCGCCGTCGCTGGGCTGCAATTCGATATTATGAATTAACGTTCCTTCCGGAATATCGCCCAAAGGCAAAACGTTGCCGACTTTCGCTTCCGTGCTTGAACACACAGAAATTTCATCCCCTACTCTGATTCCTTCCGGCGCCAGTGTTAATCCGCGGTCGCCGGTCAAATAAAATACTTCCATCAACGGAGCGCTATGCCCGGCGCAATGAATAAGATCTCGCACTACTCCAGTAGTCTGCTGAGCATAATGTTTTGCTTCGCCTTCATAGCGGTGGCCAGGCGAGCGATAGGTTGGCGAGCCGCGTCCCCGGCGTTGTTGGATTAGATTTTTACCCATTTTAAATTCCTGCTTTCCTTAATTGTGCTAACTTGCTTTTATATTCTGATGAAGATGAATCATAATGCTTTGTACGTGATTTAGCTGAACTGGCTACCACGACTCCGTCCGTATCATAAGAAAGAGATTTTACTCCAAATGAAAACTGAACTATTCTGGTTCTATCGTATGGATCGTAGGGATTTCTTCCCAGAAAGGTTACCTTTTGGCCAACACGCCTTTCGTAAGCCATTGGAATTAAAATATTGGAACTACTAAGGTGATGAGAACCCAACAAATCCAGCATTACTCTATCTCCTGCTATCAGAAGATCTAGGTCCGCTTCGCATTGTACTGGTCTTGTCTCAGATTTATTTTTCATCTTATATCAACCCCAAATCTGCGCTTACATCCGATGCCAGATGCTCAGGGCTTAATTTAACATACGCTTTCTTGACGCCGGTAAAGGAGTTATCGACATTGACCTTCACCACTTTCACATTATACAACTGCTCAATCGCTTTCTTGACCTCAGATTTCGAAGCCTTCGGGTTTACCGCAAACACTAATTTGTTGTCAGATTCAATCTGGCGGATATTTTTTTCCGTGGCTAAAGGACGTTTGATAATGTCATAAGGATCAAATGCTGCTTCAGTCTTCATCTGTTCTGTTTCCTTCGGAGTTGTTTTTTTGGCCATTATTGTTTTTTGTATAATTCTTTAAGCTCTCGTACTGCATTTTCAGTTATATCATTGTATAGTTTGACTGTTGCAACGCATTTTAATTGCTCGTAAGGCAATAATATTTCGCGAACTTGTTTATCTAACCGTTCTTCTTCTGTCATAGCAGGAGTTCGGTATGGGGAACCACTATTTTCGGCGCGCGCGCCTTCGGCGCCTACCTCACGCACCCGACGAGCGCGACCGATGTTGATGATAGGATTGGCGCTGCAATTGAGAATGAACCTATCCGTATCGATAACGAGCCAGACCGCCCTTTCAGGACGAGACCTTCTTCCAGCTGCGTTTGGAGTCCAGATGTACGGTCGTTTTCCGCTTGCTCGTTGCAATACTTCTACTGCTTCATTAACATCATACTGTAATACTTCGTCTTGAAGAGCATTCTTCCAGGGATCTGTTATTAATTGATCAACGTAGCCACTTCCTACTGGAAGATTACTTTTTTCATAATTTAGTGTTCCAGCGCATAAAGCGCTTTCTTTCAAATCTCGCAATAATCCTTCTAAAGCAGGGCGATTGACTTTGTGAGTATGATCTATGAATCTTACATATTCGCTTACAGTCGGAGTACGCTTTCCAGTACCTGCAAAATACTCTTCCCAACCTTGTTGGGATTTGATAAGGTACCCACCATCTGCGCCACGAACTGCTTCGCCGTCTAAAAAAAGATTATCTAATACGATTGGTTCAACGATTCTACTTCCTGATGTTTGTAAGGCTTCCATTTTATCACATAAACAATTTTTCTTCCGCTAATTTCTGCACTGCCTTCTCCGTCCACAAGGTAGCTCTTCCCGCATCCGTGCCCGGAGCTAACAATTGCGCATTCAATGCTCTCACTTCAACCACATCCACTCCCGGAACGTTCTGCGCCGCATTCAATAACGGGCATTTTCCACCGGCAACAATCAATACTCCTTTCCGCCGCTGATATCGCCGCCCGCGCATCTTACCCAGACCAGCGCGAACTTTCTTTACCGCAGAACGTTCTAATTCGTCAGCAAAACCTAAATCCATGAGTAATTTTTCCACATCTTTGGTCTTGGACACAGTTTCGACGTTGCCGGCAACCACAAAAGGATACTGGGCAGGAACTTTATGTCCTCTCTCTGCTACTAAATTTTTCTGCATCGTGGCTGCCATTGCTGAGCGTATTGCTTTCCTGTTTTCCTTCTTGTTGATCTTGCGCTCCCATATTTTTTCTGCCTTGGGGGGATGCGAGCGATGACCGCCGACCGTCTGCGGTGAAAATGCTCCCGCCCAGCCGAACCGGGTTCCACGGCGGGATAATATTTTCCGGTTAGACCTGCTGATTCCCAAACCATAACAGCCGCGGTACTTTCTTCGCCGTTTGCTCAACTTTGAAGAATGCCGCAATCCTGCCAGAGGATCTGCGCCGTGCTGCTGCCGCGCTTTGCTCTGCAGTGAATGCACTGCCCTTTTGATCAAATCAGGACGATATTCTTCTGAAAACTGGCTTGGCAAGACCATATCTCCTGTTTTCTTGTTTTGAGTGTTAAGAATTGGCAGTTTCATGCTTTCACCGACACATAGGTTATTTGCGGCGGTTCTTTAGTCATTGGATTAGGTCGTATAGATTTTGTGAGCATGACTGCTCTTTTTTTTGGACCGATCACTGAACCTTTCAATAAAAGGTAATTATTCTTCAGCAAACCGTATTTGGTTATCCCGCCGGCCGGGGTAATTTCTGCGCCGCTTTTTCCTATTTTTAATAACTGTATATTATATTCCGTCCGGAGATGGAAACCCATTTTACCAGACTGGGCAACGCTGTAGCGTACTCTGTTAGGGTGCCAGGGGCCCAGAGTTCCGATACCTCTCTTGGTTTTCTCCGCTTTATGCTGTCGTATGGGGACACCGAATCTTTTGACTGTTCCCTGGAATCCTTTTCCTTTGGTGATCCCGTGAACATCAAGCGAAGCTCCTTCGTTAAAAACATCGTCAGCCTTGATTTCCTTTCCTAACACCTGCTGCGCATAGGCAAGTTTTTCTTCTTTCTTTCCGCCGATAACAATTTCCAGCAATTTTGGTTTCTTTGAACCGACAGAAGTTTGCGCAGGATTGGAATGGACTAACAGGCGAAGATCATCAAAATCAGCCATGTCGCTGAATTTTTTTGTTGGCTTTTTAGGCAGCTGGATTATTTTTGTGAGATGCTTGGATGAATTTTCCGCCCATACGCAACCAACTTTTTGCAATCCCAACAATTTTTGTTTATAGAAGCAGACTCCCGCCACAGTCATGGGCGGACAATCGATAATCGTTGAAGGTACTGCAATCTCTTCGCCCTTGGTCAGGGAACGCGGACGATTGTCAATAACCATAAGATGAGTCATGCCCGCTTTATAGCCGATAAATCCTAAAGGCTTGGCCTTCGTCTCTGCAGCCCAGGATCTAAGCCGGGCTACGGAATGTTTGGCTCTTTTTCTAGGCCAAAATTGAATACTTCCATGTCTTGGTGCGCTTGGTTGTCCCATTGTTCTAATTGCCTATTCATGGCTTCTTACAAAACCTTTGGTTTTGAAGTTGCAACAAAGTAGTTTCTTTGTTGCCAACCATCTTAAGAATCATTAAGATTAGTGATGGTTGCCTTTTCAGGCTGTAAAGCTGTAGATCATTTAATCGACGGTGCCGATCAGTGTGATGTACGCTTATTTTTGTTGGTTTCCCTTTTGGGATAGAGGTTATTTATAAATGTGTCGGTGATG
>CAYJVI010000025.1:0-4095 GCA_964373595.1 uncultured Methanosarcinales archaeon
AGAAAAGCTGGCTTTATCTTGATGGCTTAGCTTCAGAATATCATACCTTGGTTCAGCGAGGAATCGCTGTGAACAGAAAGAAAAAGTATCAGCGCCAGTTAGAGATTGAAGCAGAGATGGTGGAAAGGATGACGCCATTTGTTTGGAAAATTGCCAGATCCATGGTGTATGGAAAGGGGTGGACAATTAATACCGATCACGAACATAAAGCACTATTAAGTTTGAAAGATTCAGAAATTCCTTTAGAAGATTTGGTTCAAGAAGGATTAGCAAAAATTGTTGATAAACTCCCTGATCATGATCCTGAGCGAGGAAGTATTAACGCTTACTTTAGAATAGTAGTCCCAACAAAAATGTATTATAAAAGTAGAGCATATACGGGTTTATTACGATTACCGCACAATATTTTTAATCATGCAAAAACAGCTATTAAGACAGCTATTAAGAAAGAAGACCATAGGAGTATGAAAAAAATATTAGCGGAAGTAGCTAGTGAAGCTCCTGGCAGTGTCGCTAAATCTTTGCAAGGTATTGCTATTTATTACGGATTAAAGAGAAAATGGGTAGATATCAACGGCCCCACAGGTGAACCAGGAAATAATTCTCCTTCACATGACACCTTCGAAGGCCGTTATTTAGAAGATGAATCTGAAGAAGCAAAAATAGAAGAAATAGTCGGCGACGAAGAACTCCAACAAAAAGCTGTTACTTTATTGGAAACATTAACCTCTCGGGAGCAAGACATTATTAAAAAAAGATTTTGGGAAGGGAAAACTCTTCGGAAAGTAGGAGAAGAATGTCGATTGAGTCGAGAACGAATTCGTAACCTGGAAGCTCAGGCATTAAGAAAGCTCAGAAAAGGAATGAGCGCTTTGATTTAATAAACAGCAATCTTTATAACCCTTAAAATTCTCCTTATCTTATGAAAAAGAGATGGATGTTTTTCTTCATACTTTTAGTTCTTACAACCTCAGCATTGGCCCAGAAGCAATACACGCTCAAGCTTCTCGCGGTGCAAGAAAGCGGGAACGGTACGTTAACTGGCAGCGGCGCAGACCTCTTCTTAGAATTAAAGGAAGGTTCCGGCAGAGTTTTCTTAGATACTTTTCCTGCCACTAAAGTTGATACTCAAATATCAACCAGATTCGCCAAAGAGATTGCCTGCCACGAATTCAAGCTTCCCTGCCGCAAATATGATTTCATTTACACCATTAAAGCCAGTTCCAATATCATTGGCGGGCCAAGTGCCGGAGCGGCAATAGCCGCATTAACAACGATTGCCGTTCTGGATTTAGACTATAACAAAGACGATGTGGCTATTACGGGAACAATCAATTCCGGCGGCATCATCGGCCCGGTCGGAGGTACCAAAGAAAAAATGGAAGCCGCCTCGCAGTTAGGTCTCGACACTGTTCTTATAGCTAAAGGCACTGCAACTCCGTCTATCGAAGCAGAAAACGACACTAATGCTACTGAGAACTACTTTAATCTCACTCGCTACGCTGCAGAAAATTTAAGTCTGCAGGTGATAGAAGTAAGTGATCTGGACGAAGTGCTGTTCTACCTTACTGGAAACAGGCTTAACCACAAAAATGTGAGCGTGGAAGAAAACAAAGAATATAACCAGATCATGAGTGATCTTCGCAACCTGCTCTGCCAGCGGGTAGAAAAAATAGAACAGGAATTGAAACAGGAACAAATAACTATCAATGAATCTACCCTCACCAAAGTTGAAGAGCAAAAATTAAAATCTGATAACGCCACTCTTCAGGGAGATTATTATTCTGCCGCCAGCTATTGTTTCAGCGCTTCTATTTCCCTGCGTTCGGCCTATTATCAGGAAAAGAAACCAGGCCTTAATACTCTCTGGAACAGGTTCACTCTTTTGGAAAGGAATGTTCTGGCTTTGGAAAAAACTCTGGCCGGGCAAAAGATTGAAACCATTTCTGATCTGCAAACTGTAATCATCGTCAAAGAGAGGCTGCATGATGTGAAAGAACAGATTGCCAAATTTAAAGAACTGCAGGATGAAAAAGGAACAGATTTCTACAGTCTTTTGAGCTATGCGGAAGAGCGGTTTTTTTCCGCGCAAGCCTGGATGCAGTTTTTTTCCATGGAAGGAAAATCATTAGTCTTAGATACAGAACACCTGCAGCAGTCCTGTTCGCAAAAGATTTTGGAAGCAGAAGAACGCTATCAGTATGTAAGCTTGTTTATAGGTGAAATCAATACCGGAGAAATTGTCAAACGCATCAATGGCGCTAAAGACGCTTCCGGCCGCGGGGAACATGAGTTATGTCTTATAAAAGCAATCCAGGCTAAAGGCGATGCTAACGCCGTCCTTAGTTCGATAGGATTGCGAAAAGAGGCCTTTATGGAAGTTCTGGAAAGTAAGGTTAGGGCGGTAAAGCGGGTAATTGCTGAGAATAGTGCGGAAGGAAAATTTCCCATATTGGGGTATTCGTACTATCAATACGCTAACTCCTTAAAAGAACAAGAGCCTTTTACGGCCTTGATTTATCTGGAATATGCCCTGGAGATGAGCGATTTAAGCCTGTATTTCCCGGAAGAAAAAACATTTTTGGAAAAAGTGCCGGAGAAGATACCATTTACTGAAGATATGCTGTGGGGATTTGCGGTTGGAGTTTTTATAACCATTTTGGCAACGCAATTGTGGTTACGGAAAAAGAAAGGGAAAAAGAAAGCGAAGAAGTGAGAACTAAAATGGATATTCTGAAAGATAATTTTCAATGAGCTTAGCCTCGTCTGCAGGGCGCTCTTTCATTTTTGTGAGAACGGTTATCTTTTCTAAAGAATCTATGCTTTCCCGTCGCAAGTCAAATGTTATATATGGTGTAACAATGTAGGGGGTGTAGTCTAGGCACAATTTTCCCTTTTCTACCACCAGTTGTATGAAATATGCCGGACGCAAGCTTTTTTCTCTCTTTATTTCAACCAAATCTCCGCGATGCAAGTCCGGCAGCTCTTCCAGTTTCATAAAGAAGATAATAAAATGGAACTATTAAAGGATTTCTAAACTGAAACATATAGGAAAACTAAACCAGATAGAATATTGGAATATAAACCCCTGGCCAACCCCGAAAGGTTGGCTGGGGAAAAAGAGGTGATAGATGTTTACTACTTAAAAATAGGCACTTATATATAAATGTTATGGTCTTTAGTATTTTAAAGTAGTGAACAAAATCTTTTTATAGTATGACTGTATTAAAGGCTAATTATGAGAAAAATAATTCCGGTAATAATGGTGCTGTTTCTGTTACTGACTGCTTCTTTTAGTTATGCTTTAACTGAAGAAGAAATAAAAGGCTTGGAAGGAACAGCGCTTCAGGGCCGTTTAGGAGTTTTATTTGGAAACGTAAAGGTTAACGTTCATGTTCTTCTGCCTGATGGCCAGGAAACGGTGTATGGTGTGGTAACAAAAGACAAGACAGTTCAGAGCATTGCTCCTGGCGGAGTAGAGAAACCGGCTTTGAACGTATATGTTGATGAAGCTACGGTGGAAGCAATTGAAAGCGCGAAAAATCCCCTCCCGGTCCTGCTGAAAGCGATGAAGGAAAAGAAGATTCGCTACAAGGCTGTTGGTCTTGTCAACAAAGTCAAATTTGCCTTCTTGTCAATCTCTGCTAACGTCGCTGGTTTATTTGCGCCTAAGCTGGAAGTAGATGTTGGAAAAAAAGAAGGCAAATCTGAAGGTAAATCTCCTACCGAGCCTCAGGAAGAGAAAAAAGAAAAATCTCCCACTGAACCTCAGGAACAAAATAATAGTGAAGAAAAGAAAGATGAAACCGGTCTTCTGACTGGCGGCGCAGTAGGTGAACCTAAAGAAGGAGAAACCCATTTTGTAGAACTTACTGACGGCGGTTTTGAACCCAATATGCTTACCATAAAAGCAGGGGATACCGTCGTGTGGCAGAATGTTCGCACTGGAAATATAAATAAAGCCTTAGTCTTAGGGGTGCGGGAATGCGCAAAAATACGCAGTAAGTTAATGACTCCCGGAGAAAGCTTTAGCTGGACATTCGATGAGCCGGTGAAGTGTACGGTAGTTGATGGCATTATAACGACTATTGAGAG
>CAYJVI010000025.1:4195-9977 GCA_964373595.1 uncultured Methanosarcinales archaeon
GGTACACTAAATTGTTCAAAAGTTGATGGAATTTTTGCTTCTACTGACTTTTCTATCTATAAAGATGGCAGGGTATACATACGCCATGGATCGAGGAATTACCGGGATGAGAATGGGGATGGAAAAGTAGATGAAGTAACTCATTGGCGTAGCGTTTTTTTAGAGAGAGGACCACCTTGGGAATCTTTCTATAGAGCTCAACATCTAGAGCAATATCCTCTTGTCTTCCAGGAAGCAGATAAGGATTTTAAAGAACAACAAGAACGGTTTAAAGATTTTTGTAAGTAGAAGAAAAGTTTCCTAAAGGTATTCTCTTTGTGTTTTTGCTCTTCATAACTTTTTTATAGGGTTACACGATAAAAATTTCTAAATGGCTTTAGAGGATGAAATGCAGATCATTACTGGCTATGTAGAACAATACCGCCGAGATTATGCTATTACTCCAACTTTTGGGGTTAAACCAGAATTTTCCTGCTTTGCCTTTGGCGAAGGATATAATCTATTGTATACGCAATTAATTCCCACGGTTACTGGTTCCGGCTACTGGCAGCAGGTGGAAAAAGATCCAGAGATACTGAAGCTGGTTCTGGAACAGATAGAAAAAGACCAAAGTAAATAGTATTTATAGGAAGATTTTATATAATGAAGTTATCCTGAGAAACATATGGCCGCTTCCAAAGATGATTTTCTTTCTCAGCCTATTGACCTCCCGGATTTTAGAACCGTATTTGACAGCGAGGTATATTCTATTGATTTTATAACCCCTTTTTATTCAGAGGGCGTAAAATTAAATGATCCTGATAACCTGCAAAGTGGATTCAGCGTCAAATTAAATGATCCCAATGTCTTGCGAAGGGGATTTTTAGTCTTAGGCCGTTACCAAAAACCAGCTCTCCCTGAAGTAACTGTATATCTGCAGCAGATCGTGCAGCAGAACCTGGCTTCTACCTCAAAAGGATTAGTTGATGCTCAGCTTTCGCCGTTGATCGCCGAACTTTCTGACCAAGACTTGATTGTCTTGTTGGAAGGAAATACAGAAAAGGTTGCTTCCCTTTTACCGGATAAAGATATGCTCTTAAAAGGCGATGGGATGGAATATCTAGACGTAGAATATTTCGTCTTACCGGCTCCGCTCTGCAGAGAGCATGACCGAAAGATGAATAATCCAGAATGGTATCACCATGCGCCTGCCGACAAGAATCTTCAAGAAAATGGTTTGCAGCGTTTTTTTCTTATTACGATGAACTATGGAAGTCTTTTACGTCCCCACACAGTAGAACGTACTATACAAAACTCTCCCCAGCAGCATGTTGGCGATAAAGAAGGCGCTAAATATGTACTGAATAATATCTGCCACATTTTTTCTTCTCCGCCGCATTTTGCCCGGATAAAAGATATTACCCCCAGAAAAGTAAAGCTGGCCGCATTGGAAGCGCTGCTGGGATTGCAGAAAGATGATGCAGTTAAAGCAGAATATCAATCTTATCTTGAACGAACAAGTGGCTTGAAGATAAATCTCAACTGATTTCTCTGTCCCACTTTATTCATAAAGATTTAAATGGTTTCTTTACTTTAGATATCTACACATGTACCATACGTCCCACTATGCTGGACTGGAATATTTAGCTCAAAGTAGTGTTCCCTATAACCGCAATAAGGTCTTTTATTCAGCCACCAGCGCTATTTCCTCTGGTTATAATGATGGGATGTTTATCCCTTCCCGTGATTTTTCTTTTAGCTATTCAGCATCAGAAAATACTAAATCATCTTACTCTTTAAACCATGACCATTACGCTCTTTTTACTCCCAAACCAGAATATCATTTCATTCCAGACCAGTTCTTAAAACCGGGAAAAGAAGGGATTTTTGTCGGCCAGGCAGAAGAAGTGCGGGAGTTTGTAGAAGAAGCATTTGAACAAATATTCCATAAAAAATTACCTAACAACATAAAAATCAGCATTCTCAGCGGACAGGAGTTCAGAAAACTTGCTCCATCGCCTAATACAATCGGCCTTTCCCTCAACCGCAGCCAGGAAGGATTACTTTCGGAAATCTTCATTCTCAACGACGCTTTAGGCAGGGTTATGCTCACCATAGGGCATGAATTAGGCCATGTTCTTACCGCAACTTTAGTAAACACGCACCACGAAGAAGCTAAAGCATATGCTTTTTCCTTGCTGTGGATGAAGATTATAAAAGAACATAATATAGCTAATCTTGGCGATGCTGTCATTATCGAGCGTCCGGCAGAAAATGGATTGCATAATGTTGCTTTTAGGTTTGTGCACGAAATGATGAAAGAGAAGAGCATTGAAGAGATTTATAGCGAATTAATACCGGAAGAGGTTTCACTCCGGTTCTGGGAAGTGTAATCTCTGTTGTTCTTTAAGCCTGCTTACTTTCTGCATTTCACTTACAAGCAGAGAAGCACAGGTTTGCTCTATTCTTCCTGCCAAGCCAATAAGTCTGAAATGATATTCTTCTATCTTTTCCAGCGAGAAATACCTTCTCAAAGTTTCTCCATAATATTCCTGTAACAACCCTTCATCTCCCGGAACCAATATTCTTTCAAAAAAATATTTTCCTTCTTTTGCCGTCTCTTTTAATAATCTGGCCATGGCAGCATCTTTTTCTGCGTTTTTGATCATTTGGTCTAAATCATCTTTCCCACTTATTTTTTTAAAAAATAATGATGATAACAAAGAAGGGCGGTATCTGTTCTCATTTTGTTTTGATTCCAGCAGAAGGCCATTTAAACGCCTTAAGTATCTTTCATGCTTGTCTACTTGTTCTTCAAGATATTCGTGCGCTTCATTTTGAAACAGGGGAATGCTGTAGGTGACGGTAATTCCTTCCAGAGTGATAAATAAACCATTATCATTGATAATCACTTCTAACCTCTGATCAGTTCCTAATTGTTCATATTCGGAAAGCGCTTCCACAAATTTTCTTTCTCGATACTGTGCCATGACCTCACCAGAAATCATTTACTATAAAAATCTTTATAATCTCATTAATTATCACTTAAATATGATCCAAAAACTCTCCCCCCTTTTCGGCTCTAAAACCAAAGCGCAGGAAATAGTTCTCTTGCTCCAGAAGGCAAAGGAAGTAGTGCGGCAGGGATTTTTTCAGCACGAATTGCCGCCAGTAGAAAAATTCTGTCAGGAAAATGATCTCTATCTGATCAAATCAAACTTTAAAGTTCTTTTTGCAGATGAAGGAATTTACTCCAACAAAGGCCTCAGAATTCCTGAAGATGACAACCGCCCGGGAATGTATTTTGTTTATATTTCCCAAGACGAAGAAAAAGCCTGGCTGGCAAGCTATTATGAATTGGTCCAAAATCATAAAGACCTTGGTTTAGTTTTGGGATATCCTCCCTGTTGTGTTGATTTTTTCTGCAAAAAGTTCAGTAAAAATACTCCTGACTTAGAACTTCCCCCCGCCAATCCTTACACTAATCTTTCTAAACGGGATCAAGATGATGTTATGGTCTCCCATTTCCCCTGCAGTTCCGAATGCACAGAAAGCATAGAGTTAGGAAAGAAATACCTGCAGGCGCTGTATGTTGCGGATAAAGAGAGAGCCAGAGAATTGCTTATGGCTCTGCAAGCGGGGAAATGACTTTTACCTTTCCGTCATATTTGATGGCAAATCCGTCCTGCAGGAACAGTTCTCCGTCAACTTGCGCTATTTTTTCAGAAGGGACTTCTACTGTTGAAGCATGAAAGTAATGAGCATGGGAAAGAGGTCTTCCCAGCACAATTTTAGGAAGTTCCCAGACGATGCGCAAAGGATTTCCATAGGGAATTAATCCCTGCACTTCCCCCGGTGTTGATCCAGCTTCCGGTATCAGTTTCGGATTCAGGAATGAAAAACCGAGATTAATTTCTTTGTAGCAGGAAAGGTACAGCCCTAGCGGAGGTTCAGGAAAACTTTTTTCATCATCATCAATGGCTATTGTTCCATCTATAGGTTTGGAAAAAAGATACCTTTCAAATGAATGCGCTTTCCGTAATCCCAGTAAAACTTTTACTGCAGTTCTGCAGGAACCGATAAATCCACGTTCCTCGATTAAATCTTCAGCCTGTTGTTTCATTATTTGGTTATAAACATCCTGGTACTTATTTTCAGGAGCGTTTTGCAGTTCTTGTTGAAGTAAAACATACTGCTCAGCGCTTTTGCCGTAATACATCCACAGCAATTTTGGCACTAAACCTAAGCCGATATTGAAGCCTTTTCTTCCATTAATGTCGAGCGAAGGGAGGGATACAGTTGAGTGCTCCAGTTCGCCTGAACTTGCTTTTGCAGCGATATATTTAGCCAGCTTGATGGTAGAAGAATTCATCTTAGTAGCGCCGACAGTTCTCTGGATATTGTTCATGGTCCCTCCGGGGAAGAAAGCATACCGCGGCCGATGTTTCCAGATATTTTCTATCAATGTTCTGGCATGCATTACCCCGCCGTCTCCGCTGAGAATGCCTACAAAATCGGGGTTTTCCTCTTGGTAGGTTTCAATCGCTTTTTCAAGTTCAGAAAGCGTTTTGGTAACCACGATTTTCCCGGTTAGATTGCCCTTCGCCAGGGAATAGGCGTCTTCTACTTTGGTTATAAGATCAGCAGTAAAGTTTTTAGCGTTGGCATTGGCAATTGTAAGATGCTGGTATTTTTTCATTTAAACCACTTCTACCGGCTTCTTATCCGCTTCTTTTACCGACCTATAAAAGAAATATGCCAACACCGCTAAAGTAATCAATGGCGAAAGCCAAGCTGGGACATGGAACCCGAAACTATCTGCCAGCATTATTCCGCCTAAGAACAGCACTGAATACATCGCTCCATTTTTCAAATACTTGTATTTCTTGATGCGTTCAATATTGCTGGTGGTTAATTTTCGCACCACTAAAGCTCCCCGGCCCTGCAGATTGTCTACAGAGAAAGAAATATACCATCCGCTTTTTGCTGAATCATGATAATCCTGATAGTTGCTTACTTTCATTTTTAGTTCTGGAGCAGGGCTTAACCTCACTACTAGTTTCTCGAGAGAAAAGGGGATACTATTTTCTCTGATTGGGAGCCCATAGCTTCCCACTATGCGCATGGTCATCGTCTACCTCAACTCCACTCCCACCGGGCAATGATCCGAGCCCATTACTGTAGATATAATAAAGGCCTCTTTTAGTCTCTTCCTTAATTTCTCTGAAACTAAAAAATAATCAATTCTCCAGCCAATATTTCTCTTTCGGGCATTAAACATGTAGCTCCAAAAGGTGTAATGCCCTTTCTCTTTGGTAAATTCCCTGAAACTATCTATATATCCAGCATCCAGAAGTCTTTGTATTCCATCTATCTCTACCTGCGTAAATCCCGCGGTCTTATTGTAATTCTCTTTGGGATTAGCTAAATCAATATCGGTATGGGCAACATTCAAATCTCCGCAAATAATAACCGGTTTATTCTTTTCCAGATGCTTCACGTAATTCAAGAATAACTGGTCCCATTCCGCACGATACTTCAATCGGTCCAATCCTCTTCCGGAATTGGGGGTGTAAACGTTTACTAAAAAAAAATCTTTAAACTCTACGGTAATGATTCTTCCTTCTTCTTTATGGTTTTCTTTTTCTCCAAAATTGTAATGGACAGAAACCGGTTCAATCCGGCTGAACACTGCCGTTCCGGCGTATCCTTTCTTTTCCGCAGAATTCCAGAAATGATATGGATATTGAGATAACTTTTGATCGACTTGGTCCGGATGCGCTTTGGTTTCCTGGATGCAGAG
>CAYJVI010000025.1:10077-12161 GCA_964373595.1 uncultured Methanosarcinales archaeon
GAGATAACTTTTGATCGACTTGGTCCGGATGCGCTTTGGTTTCCTGGATGCAGAGGATATCGGGGTCTTCTTTTTTGACAAAATCAACTAATCCTTTCTTAAGAACTGCACGGATGCCGTTCACGTTCCAGGAGATCAATTTTGTCATGATTTTACCAATTTTCCTCATCAGGATCTTTTTGCATTTCTAATTCTTCTTCCGATCCAGGGCAGGTATAACATCTTCCCTTAGGAGTCAAATAAGAGCGGCAGCAGGAGATGTTAAATCTTTTTGGTGCTACTTCATCATTTTCTTCCATTCTTTTGTCCATAGCTCTCAATTTCTTCTATAATCTCTTCCCAGGAACGCACTCTTTTAATATTTTCTGGCAGTTTTTCTGATTTATTCCAAGGGTAACCGAAATCGGCCAACAAAACATTGATCCCTTGCGAAGCACAGTCCAGGGCATGATGTAAACTGTCATCGATCATAATGTCAATTTTATGCTTCTTTCCTACCTGCGACTTTAATTGCTTTTCTCCTACTCCGTGCCATTGGTTAGTAAGATTGATGCAGTGGAAACTGTTTGGGAAATGGTTTGATAACCATTGCTCTGTTTCCTGACGAATAACATGAGGGCGCGCGGTAATGATGCAAAGCCGGTGTTCTGGTGCTAACAGCTTAATAATTTCTAACGCTCCCTTCACAGGCTTGATAGTATGGAAATGATTGCTCTTAAAAAAATCAAGAACTTTTTGTTGATTTTCCTCTTCCGTGCCGCCAAAGACTTCACGAAAAGAATAGGCGAACATATCCTTTTTCTTTGTATTTGTCTTATATTTTAAGTTATGGTATTCCAGAAAAGATTCCAGCAATTCTGCCAGCACCTCATCGATATCTACACCTATGTTCATGTAAATAATAATCAGCCTTTCTATAAAAATCTTGTTTAAATATCTTTGCTGCCGGCAAAAAATTCCTGCGTTTTTCTAGCTACAAACAAGCCCGCTTCATGTATCGCTTCCTTGGTTGAACCAGCTATATGCGGGGTTAAAATGAGATTATGATTTTTCTGCGCATATTGTATCAACGGATCTGTCATTGGCAATGGCTCGGTTACAAAAACATCCAATGCCGCGCCAGCTATCTGTTTTTGCTCCAGGGCCTGCAATAAATCTGGTTCTGAAATAATTTCTCCCCGGGAACAATTGATAAGAATCGCCTTAGGTTTCATCAGAGCAAATTTTTTGTTATTAACTAGCCCTTTAGTTTCTTCAGTGAGCAAAACATGCAGGGTAATGATATCTGCTTCAGAGAAAATTTGATCCATAGAAGTGATTCTGGTGGCCTTATATTCAGCAAAAATTGTTTCAGGCAGGTAAGGATCGTAGGCAAAGATCCGCATCCCAAAATGTTGCGCTACCTGAGCTACATCTCTTCCTATCCTTCCAAAACCAACAATACCCAGCGTTTTGCCATATAATTCTGTGCCGATGAATGCTGCCCGATGCCACTTTCCGGAAATAAGAGCAGCAGATGCTGTGGGAATCTTTCTGACCAGGCTTAAGAGCAGGGCGAAAGTATGTTCGGCAGTAGCAACAGTGTTCGCCCCCTGTAAGGATATCACTTCAATCCCTTTTTTCTTTGCGTAATCGACATCGATATGATTAATGCCGGTAGTCCCTGTAGCAATAACTTTCAACTTTCTTGCAGCATCAATAAGGATCTTGTCTACCGTAGTATCTACACGGATTGCGAGGATTTCATATTCTGCTATCTGTTGAAGAAGTTCTTCCCTGCTCATTTCCTCAACCGTAACTTCTCCTAGTCGCTGAAATACCGCTATTGCATCTGCATCAAAGTATGCCGGGGCGGTGATGAGTATTTTTCTCTCCATAAATAAAAACGCCAACGCCCGGATTTGAACCGGGATATCCTTGCGGAAACAAGCTGTGTGGTACTTTCTTGGAAAGTGATTCCAGGCTTACGCTTTCCTTTACAGAAATTTGCGCAGTACCGGGTTGTGCCACGTTGGCAATACTTCTTTTTATCCTGAGATTCTTATTTAAATATTTCGCTAAAATCATCTTCTCTACTCCTCTCC
>CAYJVI010000026.1:0-11967 GCA_964373595.1 uncultured Methanosarcinales archaeon
TTCCTTTATGCAGGATTTCGGTAACTCGATGCAATGGGACGAAGACTTCTTTTCCCTTATCGATGAAGACCAGGAATTCTTTTTCTATGCGTTGGAGTTTCTGGGCCTGGAGCAGCAATTCTTTATTTTTAACATGGTCTTGATATTTGAAATGAAATTCCTGCTTCTGAGGATGGCGGTGCACTTTCTTTGCTTCTGATTTTACTGGTTTTTCTACTTCCCATAAGGGGTTGGCTTCTTTGAAAATTACACCCGTAAGACTGAGAAGGGCTACTCCTACCAGCAGGCTGATAAGAGGATTTACCAGCGGCCCTATATTTCCCAAGCCATCCCAGGTTCCTGCCCAGAAGAACACTACTCCCAGTATCCCCAAGAGGTACCAAAAATATTTTTTTAGATCTTCGCCTGCAACCATGTTATAATCTCCAATAGCGTTTTCCTTTATACAGCACTTCTTTTACCTGGTGAATAGGGATAAAAATTTCCTGCTTTTGGTGCGGAGGCACGGCTACCAGCGCCCCTTTTTCAATTTTCTTTACCCAGGCGGCAGGGATGGTAACATACTTCTTCTGCGTTTTGTCGTAATATTTGAATTGAAAGTTTTTCTTGTCATGGTGAAGCTGGATGGTATGCAGGGTTTTATAGACTGCTTTTTGAATTCCCCCCAGAGGATCGAATTCTTTGAAAATTGCTCCAGACAAGGTAAGCATGGCAAAGCCCATAAAGAGAAAGACAAAAGGATAAGCTGGTTCAGGGATATATGGCAGGTTTATTTTGTATATCCCTTCCCAAATCCCTTTCCAGGTGAAGATAATGGCTATAGCTATGTATAATGATGATAGGAAATGCTTGTCTTCTTCGCGGAGAACCATCTTTTGCCTCTTTTTATGAAGTTAAGGAAATTGGTTATAAATATCTTTCTGCTCAATAATAATGTTTTCCTCTTTCTACCATCTGCATCTCTATTTTTTTTGGCTTGAAATACTTTTTTATGAAGGTAACAACTTTCTTTGGATCAAACTGCCCGCAGCTGTACACATCAACAGAAACAAAATCAGTTTTAGTCAAGGTGTGGATGACGATAGAAGATTCAACTAAAGGCACCCATCCGCTTAATCCGCTTTTATCAGGATACTTTTTACGGTCGGTTCTGAAAATCTGCGGCGGAGCCTGTTTCTCCATGCCGATAAAGTTCACTAGTTTGTCAAGGAAACTATAGCAATGCTCTAAATCGCTGCAGACCCCTTCCTTGCAGCCATAGCAATCCACTAACAGTTCATATCCAAATACTTTCTTCTTTTTTTTCATAATTCATTTCCTTTCTTCTACGTATAAGACGTAATCCTTAGATTTAAAGAATTTCTTGCAGAACAAGGCTACTTTCTTAGCCGAATATGTTTTGCAGCTGAAAATATCAATGAAGGCGCGATTGCCCAGTTCGTCGAAGTGCGCAGTTATAGTGCTGGTTTTGATGAACTGCATCATGGAATACCCTCGCAGCTTTCCGTGGTCGAAACGTTTTATTTCTGCCGGGCCGACCAGATGCATCTTTAGTTCCTTCGCTAACGCTTTCACGAAGCGCCTGATAGCTGCAGGGCTTTTCACTAACTCAGGATCGCAATGGTGTAAATCGACACTTGCAGACCTTCCCCACCACCAATCTTTTTTGGAAGTCATGGAGTTGGGAAAAGCAAAAGGGCTTTTAAGAATTGCGTTTTCGAAAGGCTTATAAATGATGTTATTTTAAACATCAGTTGATGGCATATATGACATCAATAACTGGGTTGGAAATCCGCATTTTAAGATTCTTCATAGAGCATATTATTGAACAGTTTGCCATTCGAGAAATTGCAAGAAATACCAAAATAGACTATAAGCTTACTCATTCAACAGTTCAAAAGCTTGCTAAAAAGAATATTCTAACCAAGAAACGCCAAGCCAATGTCGATTTGTGCTCTTTGAATCTTGGTCATGACTTAACTGAATTGTATTATGTGGAGATGCTGCGGAAAAGAGACTTTCTCGACACCCACAAAGAACTCAAATCATTTTTCAAGAGCGTTCAGGAAAAGATTAAAACACCTTTTTACAGCTTGGTGGTATTCGGAAGCCTTGCTAAAGGAACTGAAACGAAAAGTTCAGATCTCGACCTGCTAGTTATTGCTTCTTCGAGAAGCACTGGAGAAGAAATCGTAAGAATCATCAGTTCAGAGGCGCTGTTGTTAAAGCGTAAAGTTCAGCCGATTGTTTTGGATGAAAAGGAGTTTATTCAAAGTTTGGCTGGCAAGGAATTGAATGTTGTTGTCGAAGCATTTAAGAACCATATCATCATTGCAGGTGTTGAAGGGTTTTACCGGGGGGTGCATAAGTAGGATGATTGCTGATAAAAGTATCCGTGAGGCTGAACAAAATATCAAGCACTACTTTGAAGATGAATTGCTGAAGAAAAGTCCTGTACAGGCGCAGTTTGTCAAGTTTTATGTCAATAACGCCAAGATGTAGTTCCAGCTCGCAAACTATTTACACAACTTATCGATGGATAATGAAATAAAAAAATCTGCTGGATTTCCTGAAGATTTTGAATGTTTTTTGTGGGTTATTGTAACCTCCTACTATGGTATGTTTTATATTGCGAATGCGGCAATGGCAAAGCTTGGATTAAAGGCAGAAGAAAAAATTGCTCACAAGATTACCCAAGATGTTTTGGTAGTGTATTTTATCAAGAATGGCCGGTTGGCTAAATATTTGTTAGAAGATTACAAACAGACAAAGAGTGAAGTCCTTGGCTTGATGAACGTGAGCGAAGAAGAATTGTTAAAAGAATTTCAAGTCAAAGCGAAAGAGCTTGTTGCAACTTTTGGCCATCAGCGAGAAAGGCGCGGAGAATTTCAATATGATATCACCAAAACAGCGAAACAGCACGTTGCGCAGGTAAGTTTAGACCGAGCTAAAAATTTCATACAAGAAATGATTAAAGTCATTGGGAAAATAAATAGATGACTACTAAATAGTAAGTAATTCCGAAAAGATTTATAAATAGAAGAGCGGTTTTAAGCATAAAATAGCTCAAAGAGGGGGAGAGAACAAAATGGAAGAAAAGACCAAACTGCACATAGTTTTTGATGGAGATGTCACTCTAGATGGCGTTCTGGGTGATATACGTTCTGAGAAAGTTTTGAAGTTTCCGGATAAGCCTACTGCGTGGGTTCACTTATATGCGGGAAGAGGAGAAATGTATGAACGGCTTATTCCTGCCGGTACGGATACAGAAAAAATTCCGGATATTTATGTCCTAAAAAAATAATGAGATGGTGAAATAAAAATGATGCGCGAAACCTTACAGCAAATGGCCGATTTAGCAGGCAGGATTAGAATTAGCTATAAGCGCGAGTACCTGTGCGAAGAACCTATCTCTTGGCCGGCAGTAGATGTTGTATATGATGCCGCTCAGGACCCCATGATTGGGGAAAACTTAGACGAAGGATGGTTTGAAGAAGAACCAGGTGTTATGATGTATCATAAGTTGAATCAAAAATAAAGATCTCTGCTAAGTTGAATCTTTTGTTCTCTTAGCAGAAAAATGGGTGAACACCAATGGATTTAGTAGAACTCAAACGGGAACAGGAAAAATTATCACGGCGAATTATCCTGAGGGATACTTTCAGCGAGATTAAAACTATCGGCGGAGCAGTGTGCCAGCAGATGGGAAGCAAACTTCTTGCCTGCGTGGTAGTATGCGAATTTCCTTCTTTTAAAATCAAAGAAAAGAAAACCTATCTGTTAGAACATCCTCTGCCCTACAGACCGGGATTTGAAGCGTATAGAGAAATGCCTGCGATCATGGAAGCATTTGACCAATTAGAAGAAGAGCCGGAGGTATTGTTGGTGAAAGGCTCAGGGATACTGCATCCCCGGCGAATTGGAGTTGCATCTCATCTGGGATTGGCATTGAATGTTCCAACTATTGGAGTGCAGGAGGCCTTATATTTTGGAACTGCGCAGGAAGGGAAAGTGATGGCAGACGGAGAAATTCTTGGATTTGAAATTAAAACCAAAGAGCATTCCAATCCGCTGTATGTCTCTCCGGGGCATAATATTTCTCTGGGATCAGCGTTGCATATTGTTACAAAGACTATTGTTCCTCCACACAAACTGCCGGAGCCATTGCATCTGGCGCATAAGATGGGACGGAAGATCACGAGGAAGAAAGAATGAGTCTGGCAGAAAAAGTAGAATCCGCATATGCGGCATTGATTGGGAATAGAGTTACGTTAGCAGCAAATCTGATGGCTGGCGGAACTGTTTATACTCTTTTAGAAAGTAATAATCCGGGTCTTAGGGTTTTGGTTTCCATTAGCATTCCAGCGGCTGGTGTAATTTTATTTGGTACCCAATGTGGAATCGGTACATCGTATTTCTATCAACGGACAAAAAAGCACATCCAAAAATATGGGCACCTTAAACCGAGGGTAGTGGAGTTGTGGATCACACATAAAACTGAAAATATGCCGGAAGTGGGCTATTGCCAGCTTCAGGGCATTTATTTAGCGGCTAAGAAATATAATCAGCTAGATACATTTTATGAAGCCAAGAAAAAGGTTTCTAAGGTGAAAATCCCAAATTTTTAGAATTCAACAATATCCTAACTTCTGTAAATATCTATTCAAATCTTTGTATTCCTTGTCTCTATCTAAGATACACAAAACATCAACGTAAGGTTTATCAACCAAATAAATTACTCTTTTTTCTTGGATTTAATGGAAGATGTTTGTCAGAGCCTTTTCCAGTTCTCTTTGCTACAATGATTATCCATTCATCATTTGTTAATTCTTTCAACACCTTATCAATGACTTTCATCCCTTTATGGGTGTTGTGATAATGTTCTGGCATTCCATTTGTTACAAAATCTAGGGGTGTATGCTTTCTGCCCCAGATATTGCCACGAATGAGCTTTTCGAGAATAAGTCTTTTGATAGCGTCTGTTTCTTCCACAAATGAGGCTGCCCGAGAACTCATTAATATTCTTTCCTTTCACTTATTGTACATTGATGTATAAAAACAAAAGATTTAAATATTCCCTTAATTTTGAACAAATATGGACGAAGAATCTATTTTTTTGGATTACGTGGGGGATACTCCACGAATGAGAATACTTCAGTACTTGATAGAAGGGCGTGATTTTGATTATACTCTTACCGACTTGCTTAATGCAGGTGTAAGTTGGGGAACTTTAAATACCCTGGTTCCTACACTTTTGAAATTAGGGATAGTGATTAAGACTAGAAAAATTGGTCGGGCCACTCTCTACAAAATAAATCAGAATAATGTTGCTGTCAGGCAATTGATGGGGTTATATAACCACCTGCTTCTAGAGAATTTGCATCAAGTTGAAGAACAAACCAAAGAGAAAATTGAAGTAACTGTTTAATTTCTCCAAACCGTTCCGTAACTTTTATAAAGCCAAAATAAAACATTCTTACCTGAAAAGAGGACCTTTTAACCATGACTATTATCAACAGGGTAACCATCTACGGATTCAAGAGCTTTGCCCATAAGACCGAAATCCCTTTCGATGGAAAGTACAACTGTATTCTGGGGCCAAATGGGAGTGGAAAATCTAACGTCGGAGATGCTTTATGCTTCGTTCTAGGCCGTTTATCGGCCAAATCCATGCGGGCAGAAAAGGCTGCCAACCTTATCTTTAACGGCGGAAAGGACAAGAAACCTTCCTCTTCTGCCTATGTGGAAATTGCCTTTGACAATAAAAAGCAGATTTTCCCTCTCAAAGCTGATGAAGTAGTGGTAAACCGAACCATCACTAAAAACGGAAACAGCGTCTATAAAGTAAATGGGCAGAAGAAAACCCGCACCGAAATTCTGGATCTTCTGGCTACGGCAAAGATTAATCCTGACGGATACAACATCATTCTCCAGGGCGATATAACCAGATTTGTAGACATGAACCTGGTGGACAGGCGAAAGATCATTGAGGAAATCAGCGATGTTTCCATCTACGAGGAAAAAAAGCATAAAGCGCTTTTAGAACTTCAGAAAGTGGAAGAGAAGCTCAACAATGCGGAAATAATCCTCGCCGAGCGGAAAACCTATCTCAAAGAATTGAAGAAAGACCGCGATCAGGCTTTAAAATTCAAGGAATTGAAAGACAAAATAGATTCCCATAAAGCGACTTACCTGCACCTGCAGATGAAAGAGCGGGAATCGGTAAAAGAGTCCCATGAGCAGGAGATTGCCAAACACCAGGAAAAAATAAAGGTCTGGGAAGAGAAAGTTGGAAAAATACGCAAAACTGCCGAAGAGCATAAAGCGCAGATTGGTAAAATCAATCAGGAAATCGAGCAGAAAGGCGAAAAAGAACAAGTAAAAGTGCACCGCCAGCTGGAAGATGTGAAGGTTTCGTTAGCCGAGGAAAAAACCCGCGTTTCGGCATTAAAAGACGAAATTAACAAAATCAAGCAGAGAAAAGACCAGTTCTCAGTGGAGATGCAGGAGTTGGAAGAGAAAGCATCTTCGCAGAGCAAGCGGCAGCAGGAGCTTCAGCAGAGCATCAACAAGAAACAGAAAGAATTGCAGGAATTGGAAAAGAATATTCTGCAGTTCAAAAAGAAAAACAATATTGAATCTTCCCAGGAATTGGAAAAAGAAATTGAGCAGAAAGAAGCTTTCATAGAGCAGAAGCAGGAAGAAATCCAGCAAGTCAGGCAGAAGCAGCAGGAATTGCTCCGCGAAAAAGATCAGGTTGAATACCAGCTCACTGGTTTGGATGAGCGCATCACCAAAGTGAAGGAAGTGGAAAAAGAAAACAAGCAGCAGATGGAGCAGCTGCAGAAATACAAGAATGATTTCAAAGCTTCTACCTTAAAATTAAACCAATGCCTGGAACAGGACAGCAGTTTTGCTTCGCAGCTGGCGAATTCGCGCCGCAAAGTTGCTGAATTGCAGCAAAAAGAGGCGCAGTTGAATGCAAAAACGCTGAGCTATCAAGCCAATCTTGCTACTGATTTGGCAGTACGAAGTATCTTGGAAAATAAGAAGAAATTCAAAGGTGTGCATGGAACCATTACCGAGTTAGGGCAGGTGGATAAGAAATACACGCAGGCCTTGGAAGCATCCGCCGGCGCAAGGATGAACCACATCGTGGTCGAGGATGACAAAACTGCTGCGGACTGCATTGCTTACCTCAAGGAGAATAAGCTGGGATCAGCATCATTTATTCCTCTTACTAAAATTAAATATCATGACCTTACTGCTGAAGACAAGAATATGCTCAAAAAGCCGGGAGTGCATGATTTCGCGCTTAACTTGATTTCCTTCAAGCCGCAGTATAAGAAAGCCTTTGCCTATGTGTTTGGAAAAACTGTGGTTGTCGATAATCTTGATGCTGTGCGAAAGATAGGGGTCGGGACAACCCGCATGGTTACGCTTGATGGAAGCCTCGCTGAAGAAAGCGGAGTCATGCGCGGCGGATTCATCTCCAGAAAATCTTCGGCAGGATTTAAGGATAAAGATTCGCTGGAAGAATTGGAAAAAGCGGAAAAAGAATTAGGAGAATGGCAGGGCGTCATTGTGAATGTGGAGCAGAAACGGGAAGTCAACATGCAGGAAATCTCTGCTCTCCGAATCAGCAAGGCAGAAATGGAAGCAGAAATCATCAAGCTGGAAAAGACCCTGCATCTGGATAAGCATGATTTAGAAGCTTCCACGGATTTGAAGAAAGAATTACAGAAGCGGCTGCAGGAAGTGGATAGCGCTCTTGCGTCTATACAGAAGCACATCAACAACATTAATCAGGGATTGACAGATTTGAAATCAAAGAAGCAGGCGCTTCGCTCGGAAGTCAGCCAGCTGCGGGATCCCCGCTTGTTAGCGCAGTTAAGCGCCTTTGAAGAATCGCGGCAGAAATGCCGGGAAGATATCCTGCGCCAGGAAAGCGACCTGAAGAATATGCTGCTGCAGATGGAGCAGATGTTATCTCCAGAGAAAGAAAAGATCAAAGAAATTTTGAAACAGCATGATAAAGAGGAGCATCGTTTCCATGCGGAAATTAGCCGGCTTACTGTCAGCATCAAGGAGAAAGAGAAAAAACTGGAAGTGAAGGAAAAGGAAAGCAAGGAATTTTATTCTGCGTATAAAGAATTGTTTGCCACCCGGGAAAAACTGGGCGTGGAAATCTCCAGAGCTGAAAATGAGATGGATTCTTTACGGGAAAAATCCCGCGAGCAGGAGCGGAACATTAACCTGGTTTCCTTAAAGAATGCGGAAGTGAAAGCGAAGTTAGCTGGATTACAGGAAGAGTTTGCCAAATATAAAAATGCGGAGATTTTATCTCATAAAAGCATGGAGGAATTGAAGCAGGAAGTTGTTAAGTTTGAAGTCATGCTGGGACAAATGTCGGCAGTAAACATGAAAGCGCTGGAAGTATATGAACAAGTAGAGCAGGAATTCAATAAGCTTATAGGGAAGAAAGAAGAATTAGGCAGGGAAAAGACTGATGTGCTTACGCTGATGAATGAAATAGAATCCAAGAAGAAAGAGCATTTCATGAGAACCTTTGACCGGGCTAATGATAACTTCCAGAAGATATTCAGTAGTTTATTTACCAAAGGCAAGGCTTACTTAGAATTGGAAAATCCCGACAATCCCTTTGAGGAAGGATTGTCTATTAAAGTTAAATTGACGGGGAATAGGTTTATGGACATCAAATCATTGTCCGGCGGAGAGAAGACTTTAACGGCCTTATCATTTATTTTTGCTATCCAGGAATACCAGCCGGCTTCATTTTACATCTTAGATGAGATTGATGCTGCCTTGGACAAACATAACTCTGAAGTGCTGTCAAAATTGATTAGGAGCTATGCGGATAGAGCGCAGTATGTGGTGATTTCCCATAATGATGCCATTATTTCTGAAGCTGATACTTTGTTTGGGGTAAGCATGAAAGATGGAGTTAGTAAGGTAACGAGTTTGAAGATATAGTTGTTATTAAAATTGTCTATACAACGAGCTAAATGCATTGTTATTTTCTCTTTCTCTTTCAATCTTTTGTTGCGCCGTTACCTCAATTAAATCATCTCTTCCTACGATTAAATCTAACTTTCTTCCATTTCTTAAGTTTGTAGATACGGAATGCAGACCATAATCAATGTTCGCCCAAGGACTAATGCCTTCAGTAACACGACCATCTTCTCCAATTGAATGCGATTTACAATAGCTTATGCCACCAGAAGTTATCTCATGAGATTGCCATTTGTAACCTGAAGAATCTAGCATTTGTTGCACTGCCGCTTTTAGTTCTTGCAATTTTACAACTCTTTCAGGCACTATTAAAAGATCAATATCCCGATACGTCTCAGGAGCATTTAATCCTTGGTTTCTTTTATTAAGTTTTCTTCTGTGATTCCAGTGTTCCTTTGGAAATGTTGAACTGCCAACAGCTAGGATTGCAGAAGGAACTGACAATCCCCTTCCAAAATAATCAACAAAAATTCTTTACTCAATTAACTTGACAGCACCAAATAACAGAAAGGTTTTTATACTATAGCTGAAAATCGTAATGCCATGAAAGATACGAAAGAATTTAAACGACGTCATGAAGTTCCTGCAGAAAGATACTATTCCGAATATTTAAGGCCAAATGATGCTAAGAAATTAAGCAATAAAACGAAGAGTAAAATGGTTCTCAACATTCCAGAGTTTTGATGGTGCCAAGATTTTCTTTAGTGTCTGGTTCCATCATTTCAACCAGTCAGTATTCCCAACACAGGGAATCTGACTATATCCTGTTATTTAACCTACAAATGGTTTGAAGAATCACAAATGTTTCTTCGCTTCTTCCATCAGCGGCAGAACTGTTTCCACTTCGCTTTTAGTCATTCTTCCCAATTTGGCGAAAGAGAATCCATCAGCTGTTTTATTCTCCCTGCTCAGCTGCAGCTTAGGAGTTCCGTTGTTGTACGAAAATACAGCTACGGTAATTCGAGAGCGTTCAAAGTCCACTGTTTTGGAAAACAATTCTTTATCTAAACTTTTATCAAATCCCGGCATTAGGCATCACCACGAGAATACGAAGGGCGTTCCTTTAAAAAGATTGCTAATCAAACATCCAAATTCACCACTTCTCTAGCATGCTTTTCAATAAACTCTCTGCGAGGCTCAACTTCATCGCCCATGAGAATAGTAAAAGTCTGGTCAGCGATAATGGCATCTTCAACCGCAACTTGTTTTAATTTCCTGACAGAAGGATCCATGGTAGTTTCCCACAACTGCTGCGGATTCATCTCTCCCAAACCTTTGTAGCGTTGTATTCCTATTCCTTCGCCCATTTCCGTTACCATCTTGTCTTTTTCAGCATCAGAGTAAACATATTCTACGCGTTTTCCCTTTTGCAATCTGTACAGAGGAGGCATGGCTATATAGACGTGGTTCTTTTCAATAAGTGGAGTCATGTGCCTGTAGAAAAATGTCAACAGAAGCGTCATGATATGCGATCCATCGACATCCGCATCGGTCATGATGATGACTTTATCATAGCGCAATTTAGCTGCGTCAAATTCGTCGCCGACTCCAGTCCCTAAAGCAGTGATCATGTTGATGATCTCTCGATTTTCCATTATTTTATGCAGCCGCGCTTTTTCTACGTTCAGTATTTTTCCCCGTAAGGGAAGAATGGCTTGGAATTCTCGGTTACGGCCTTGCTTGGCGCTATTATGCACAAATACTCCAGAAGCTAGCGCAAAGTTATGGGTATGAGGAACTTCTAGATCATACACATCAATCTTTTCGTCAAGTTTTATGATCTCTTTTATTTTATGATTGAAATTTTCAACTGCTTCTGCTGCTTCTTCAGAATCATTCCAAAAAAATCTTTCCGTGAAAGTATTAAACTTCAATAAGTTTTTATTTTTGCTAATCTTTCTGAGTTGAGTGTATGTGTTTAGATCAATTTCTCCGCATTGGTCATATACTTTCCGCAAAGCTTTCAACGTTTCCATGAAATAAGTCCGATTATATGCTTCTTTTCTTTTCGCTCTGAATTCAGGAGTCCATTGCTGTTTGGTTTTTTCACGCCTCCATTTTTGTAATTCTTCATTTTTCCATTGATTTTTAGCTAATTCTGATAATAATGCCCTTTTTTCAGGATTATCGCTAAAATATTTTTTGATTAATTCTGACTGCTCTTTACGATTCTCTACCTTGCTCCAATATTCTTGCTGGGCTTGATTGAGACGTCCATTATTTTCTTTGCGATATTTTTCATTTTGCTGATAGAAGTCTAAAAATTTGTTTTTCATAAGCTCTTTGTATCCATGATTTTCCCATTGTTTCTTTGCTTGTTCGCTTAAAATATTTCTTGTTTGCGGCTCTTTCATTCTCCTGCTCATCATTTGCTTAAATTCTGTGGTTTGCTTCAATATCCTGCATTTCTGTTTAACTTCATCGGTATGCATAGTTTTACTGATGTGTCTTCTGTGTAAATCTAAATGTTCTTTATCTGTTAATCTCACAATGTTAGTAGGATTGTTATTTAATTTGTGGAAATCAGCATGATGCCGATGCGCTCCAGATTTTACTGAATAAATGCCATTTTGAATATTCCATTCATCAGCAAGAAGATGGCTAAATATCCAGCGGTGCTGTTCTGGATTGTACACCATTTCATACCCTTCAATAGTAATTTTCTTTCCTTTTCGTGATAATTGCCTTCGCAATGGCATTAAAGAGTCAGTATAAACCAGTTCTTCTGCTTTCTTATAGGCTCCATCACGCAGCATAAATCGGTGGTCTGGAGTACAGATAATTTCTTCTCCATGGTCAAGAATGATTTTGATTACTTCAGCATTTTTCTTTGTAATTCTGGGATGTTTAATCTCTTCTATCCCTATTGTTCCATCTTCTGTAATAGTGTAGCAGAAATTTCTTTTTCCTTGGTTATGCTCTTCAACTAATTCC
>CAYJVI010000027.1:0-11895 GCA_964373595.1 uncultured Methanosarcinales archaeon
GTTAAGATGAGAAACAAAGGAATTACCCCATGCAAAAATATCCGGATACTACAATGCGATTTGCATCCTGCAATGAGAAAATTCATGGAATAGGATGTTTTAGGAAAATTTGTAAAATGGCCCAGCAAGTTTTAGAAGAAAAGTTGCATAATTTTGCACTTGTTGGAGTTTCTGCGCTGGCTTCTGCATCCGGTGGTTTTATGTTGGGCTGGTTTGAAAGCAGGGGCATTTATCCAGAGTACTACACTTTGTTAACCTACGGCCCTTTGATGTTTGTGGGCAGTTCAGCGGGCGTGCGTAGCGGCTTACAGAAATATACTCAAGAACGCGAAACTCCCCTCTTGGAGGGCGCTTTTTTCTCTGCGTCAAAGACAGCTGTAGCAAGCGCTCTGGTTGGCGGTTCCTTGGCAGCATACAACACTCTTGTCTTTTATGGAGTAGGTCTTGCGGCAGGAACTCTTCTCAAATAAAAAAATGTTTATGCCAGCGTACAGCTAAAAGTAGGAAGAATGTATTTTTCTCTGCCAATGATAATTTCCAGGTTCTGCGATGCCCTCAAGGATCCTGAATTATATTTTCTTTCCGTGGTATATTTGGTGATAACTTCGGCTTTCCTTCCGTCCTTACCCGTGCTGGAAACGGCTACTGATCCTTCTTTGATCATCGCCCAGTGGCCTGCCGGCTCTATATATGTCACTCCCTCTCTTTGCGATACATTTACTTTACAATCCTGCGAATCGCCGAAGAAAAGTACGTTTTCAAGGGAAACATGATTTACAAATTGCAGGAAGCTATCTTCCAGCTCTCCTTGTTCTTGGGGATTTTTGGCGTGGTATTGCGGCTTAAACATAAGAAGGTGAGTTTTTGCTTTTCTTTATAATTATTGTGAAATAAGGCCATTCAGAAGCGAAATGTTTATATAGCACATCCAATGTTACATATGTAATATCTATTGTGACATCAGAAATGGCCGATTTAACTCCAACCGAAAGACGGGTACTATTAACGTTGTTTAAAGAGTTTAACACTAATTACAATGCTAACTTGCTTGCCAAGAAGCTGGAGATAAGTAGATTTGGGGCCGGCCGAGTCCTTAAGGATTTAGAAAAGCAGTCGTTAGTAGTATCACGGGAGTATGGAAAAGCTCGCTTCCACAAGGTAAATTTAGAAGAAGAATACGCTCGTAAGGTGATAGAAGTCCTGCTTATGGGGGAAGTTCGCAAGAAAGCAAGGCGTTGGATATGGGAATTCAGAGAATGGTATAAAGACATCCATGTTGCCATTATTTTTGGTTCAGCGCCACGAAATTACAAAGAAGCTGATGATATTGACATGGTACTAGTCGTAGATAAGAAATTTTGGAAAAAAAGAAAAGACTTTATCGAGAAGAAAAATCAAATTCTTCTCAAGCCACTCCATCCTATCTGGCAGTCTCCAAATGATCTGGTGAAGAATCTTACTCTACCGGATCCAGTATTGCTTAGCGCACTTAAATTTGGCTATATTTTGCATGGTTATCAAGAAGTGATAGAGGCAGTACGGCTGGCACAAAATACATATGGGTTGTTTGCCGTGCCAAAACCAGAATCGAGGTAAAATACCATGACCCAAACAGAAAACAAGGTTAGCTGGTGCTTACAGAAAGCACAACGTGAACTTGCCGAAGGAGGAGTGCATAGGGGATTAGTAAAAATTGATCCTGATAAGGCTAAGGCGCGAAAGCATCTTGACAAAGCACAGCATAATCTTAATGCTGCCCTATTCTTTGATAAAAATGGATATTCGGACTGGTCGGCAAGCGCATTTTTCTACTGTATTTATCATTGTTTTCTTTCCATTCTGGCTGGGTATGGTTATCAAAGTAGAAATCAGGAGTGCAGTCTTGCGGTTATCAGCATGTTGAGAGAGCAGAAAGCAATTTCCATCGACAAAAAGTTTATCGATGCACTCGATATAGCAAAACGACAGAAGACTGATCACAGTATGATTAAAGTGCGTGAGAGATTTCAGTACGGCACAGATTTATCGTATACTGATCGAAAACAGTTTAAAGAACTACAAATAATGTGCCAAAGTATTATTGCAGAAACGAAGGAGATTATTCTATGATTTTTTTGCTTTCTTTATCAATTCTTTTAAGATTTCAATCCATTCAGGGCTCTTAAGGTCTGTTTCATCCATTGTATATCCTCCTGCATTTGTTTGAGTTTAATGAATAGCGGCTTTTCGTGGGAACAAAGTGAGATTTTCCACAGATTCTTTTTTTTCCATAACTTTTATAAAATAGCGCCCTACAGACTAGGCTATGGCCTTTTTAGACCCGGTATTAAACCCGGTATTGCAGCCCTTGCTGAATGCAAGTCCAGTTTTAGTAATCATAGGTGTTTCGCTTCTGGTTTCAGTGCTTATCACTTTGGCGTATAAGTATATGACCAACCAGCATGAAATGAAGCGCCTGAAGGAGCAGCAGAAGGAGTTCCAGAAACGGATGAAGGAGCTGCGTTCCGATCCCGGGGAAATGATGAAGGTGCAGAAGGAAGCCATGAAAGCGAACATGGAATACATGAAGCAGTCATTGAAGCCGACCTTGGTAACGATGCTGCCAATCATCTTGATTTTTACCTGGATGGCAGGGCATCTGTCCTATGAACAGATTTATCCCGACGAACAGTACAGCATTACTGCTGACTTTAAGGAAGGTGTTACCGGAAAAGCTGAATTGCTTGCTGACGAAGGGACAAAATTATCATCTGAAGCTCAGCAGGAAATTAAAGACGGCAGCGCGACCTGGAATTTGAAAAGCGATATGGGCGAGCACGTATTGACTGTCAAAGTAGGGGAAACACAGCAGCAGAAGAAGGTGCTGATCGCCAAGGAATTGAAATATGAAGAAGCAGTTTCCTTGTATAAACATTCAGATATTGAGAAGATAAGCATTAATTATAACAAATTGAAACCACTCGGGCAATTGTCGTTATTTGGCTGGTACCCTGGATGGCTGGGAATTTATTTCATATTTTCCATAGTGTTTAGTTTGGGTCTGAGAAAATTATTGAAGATTTACTAACGAAATCTTTATAAAACAGCCCTTATCTAGAATATTTGTCCCACGAGGACTTAATCTTTGAGGCGACTCGGATTGAAGTTACAATTCTTCTCTCTTTGTTGACTCATAATAATAGCGAGGTTCATACAATACACTTAAAAATTCCATAGGAATTTTTTGTGTCTTAAAAATACCGGAGGATTTTAAAGATGCCACGAGGAATGTTTAAATCTGGACGATTGCGAAAGATATTCGTAAAAACTCCCGGCGGGAGAGTTAAAGTGCATTACCGGGAGCGAAAGCCTTCTAAGGCTAAGTGCAGTTCCTGCAAGAAGCAGTTAGCTGGCGTTCCTAGAGAAGTTGCTTCTAAAATGAGGAATCTGCCAAAGACGATGAAGAGGCCAGAACGGCCCTATGGCGGGGTATTATGTTCTGCCTGTCTGCGGCTGCTGATGAAACAAAGAGCTCGGGGTGAGTCAGCATGAGTCTGTTCGAAGTTGGAAGATTATGCGTTAAGATCGCCGGCAGAGATGCAGGCAGAACCTGTGTGGTCGTCGAAGAGCTGGGGGGATATGTCCTGGTCGATGGGGATGTGCGCAGGAAAAAAGTCAATGTTCTCCATTTAGAACCTTTAGATAGAACCATTGATCTGAAAGCCAAAGCTGCTCATGCTGAAGTTAAGAAAGCCTTTGAGAAGTTAGGTTTATCTGTTTGGGAAACGAAAGCCAAGAAAGCTGCTGCAAGGCCGAAGAAGCAGAAAAAACAGAAAGCGAAAGCAATAGAAGAAAAGAAAGTAACGAAGAAGGCAAAAGCTGAGGACGCGGAAGAGAAGAAAGAAGAATAATTTTTTTCTTTTTATGGAGTTTTTAGGTGTTTGGAATAGAAAATGACAAATGCTGGAAAAGGAATGTTCGACGGCCTAGTTGATACGATAGAACATTTAGCAAAAGAAATGGGGATATCTGATTTAGTTGAGAAGTTGGATTCAAAAGTTAAAACAGAGGAAGCTGATGTCGAAACTGTTTCTCGGAAGGAATATGGTGTGTTGCGTCAGGCTTATGCTCGCTTAGAACAGGAGATAGAAGGGTATAAAGCTCGCTTACGACGAGAACATCAACAATCAGTGTATCGTGCAGAAAGTAATGCACTTGAATCTTCCTTTAAAGCATTAGACGCTCTGGAAGGAGCATTGCAATATTTGGAAAGTTCAGAACTTGATTCCGAAGTAAGGAAACATATAGCAGCAGGGATAGAGTTACAAAGAGATGCTACTTTAGCTTATCTTGCTAAAACCTACAAAGTAAATCCACTTCCTTCTGTAGGATCTCAAGCAAATCCTCAATACCATCATGTGGTCAGTGAAATTCCGTCAGAACAGCCTAAAGGAACTATCATTGCAGTCATTCGGGTAGGATATACTCGTAATGGTGAATTGATACGAGAAGCGATGGTAGCAGTTGCGAAAGAGAAGTAAAGAATGGTAGCAGAAGGATATGATAACAATCGAAGAAGAGTTGAAGGTTCACCTAAATCTCAGTCTAATTACGACCCGAAAGAAGCACGGAAGCTCTTAGAAGGAGATTTGGAACAGAGAGTAATTGCCTATGCCGAAATGAAACATGGCAAGGGAAAAGAGGTTGCCGCCGAGTTTAAGACAGACAATTATCGTGAGAGACCTAATAGATACCCTTTTGATGTTCTCGATAGCGTTTGTGGAAAACCGGAAGTTCTGGAAGCTGAAGTTGTGGGAAGTATTGATGATGTGGTGAAAGAACCAAAACCGAGCATGCTAAAGGTTGCGGCGAAGGGAACGTTGAATTTAGTGAATAAGACTTGTTGGTATTACCCCCTGGTTGGAATGTTGCCTGGGAAATATCAGGAGAGAATTGCAAAGAAGTTTGGAGATAATCCTAACTATTACACGCTTTCAAACTCAATACCAACAATGGTCGGGGCTATAGCAACGTGGGTAGCACTATTTGGAGCTGGCCCTGGTTCGAGTTTTTTTGTTTATAGTGGGCTCGCACTCTGTGGTTATGAAACTATTAGGATGACTGCAAGTATTATGGGTAAAAAACCCACAGGAAATATTTTAGCTATGATTCCTACATATATAGCATTATATTCTTTTTTAGCGGTTAAAGCAGCTCCGAAAGCAGTAAAAGAGGCATACGTTTCAGCCTTTAAAGAAGAACAACAAAAATTACTTCGAAATAAAGAAGCATTAAAGATAGTTCCCGTAAGGCCTATACCCCCGCCTCCGAAGACTTATGAAAGATTAAGACCTGGGGCAGAAGCACTAATCAAACAAAATCATCAACAAGAAAATCATGGTGCTGATGTAAGGATAGCAACAAGTTCAGGATCAGCAAGAATTGAAGATAAACCAGAGATTGTTAAAGATGAATTCAGTGAAGAATTAGCAGAGTTTGATCAAAGGTTGAAGGAAAGAAGTGAACAAAATTTATAACTTCTTACCAGTCAGCATCTCATATGCCTGCACATATTTCTCAGATGTTTTCATAACTACATCCTCTGGTAATGGTGGAGCAGGAGGTTGTTTGTTCCAACCAATACTTTCTAAATAGTTGCGAACAAATTGCTTGTCAAAGCTTTTTTGTTCTTTTCCTGGCGTATATTCATCCGCAGGCCAGAATCTGCTGGAATCTGGAGTTAACACTTCATCTATTAAGATAATGTCGCGAACTGCATTATTACTCTTTACATCTCCAAATTCAAATTTGGTGTCGGCAATTATAATCCCCTGCTGCAGAGCATATTCAGCAGCCCGGGTATAGAGTTCAATGCTCCTATCCCGCAAATGATGCGCTAAGTCTTTTCCTAAAATAGCGCACATATGTTCTAAGGTAATGTTAAGGTCATGTTTTCCTGGTTCTTCTTTGGTAGCAGGAGTGAAAATAGGTTCTGGAAGTTTTGATCCCTGAACAAGTCCGGCAGGCAGATCAATGCCGCATACTTTTCCGGTTTTTTGGTATTCTTTCCATCCGGAGCCGGCAAGATAGCCGCGAACCACACACTCTACAGGAAAAGGATGCGCTTTTTTTACCAGCGTAGAACGGCCTTCCAGCTCCGGATACATCCGCAATTCATCATGGAAAACAGTTTCCGCATGATTATCAATAATATCTTTACACCTCTCAAACCAGAACAAAGACAGTTTATTCAGCACTTCTCCTTTGCGGGGAATTCCGTTCGGCAAAACCACGTCAAAGGCAGAAATCCTGTCGGTAGCGACGAATAAATAATGTTCTCCTAGGTCATACACTTCCCGTACTTTGCCGCTTTTAACGTGGGGGAAAGGAAGATTAAGTTTGGTTACTGCTTCCATGACAGTATAAACACCTCTTCCAGATTCAATTCAAATGCAACTGCGGGCATGACCATTCTTATTTTGTGGGAAGGTTTATATGCTTTTTAAGATTTACTGTTTTATGCGGAAAGAAACAAAGAACTGGTGGGAACAGGCTAAGGCAGATATCAAAAGCGCAGAACATTGTCTAATTAGTAAGGATTATTATTTAGCTGCTTTTATGTGTCAACAAGCAGTTGAAAAAGGCTTAAAGGCTTTATACTTAGAAAAATATAATGAATTGCGAAGAATTCACGATTTAGTTCTCCTCGCTCAAAATGTTCTCGCACCAGATAACGTAATTGATTTATGTATCCGATTAAATAGAATTTACGTTGAGACTCGTTACCCAGATGCAAGCGGTAAGATCCCAGCAGAAAAATTTTCTCACGTTGAGGCTAAAAATATTCTTAAAATTTCGCATGAGGTGTTGCAATGGCTCGAAAAAAACTTGTAGAAGATTTAAAATCGTTCAAAAAAGAACTAAATAAAGAAATGCCAGTAAAAAAATTGATTCTATTTGGCTCGAGAGCATGGGGGAAACCTCATCGGGATAGTGATGTCGATTTAATTGTTGTAAGCTCAAAATTCAGGAGAAAAAGGAGCTTAGAAAGAGGATTAAATTTCTATAAATATTGGCATTTAGATTACCCGGTTGATTTTCTGTGCTATACTCCTGAAGAATTTAATAAACTAAAGAAACAAATAACTATTGTCCGAGAAGCAGTCAAAGAAGGCATTGAGATAAAATAATCAAATCAATTTTTCCAAGCCCATTCGAACAATTCTTCCAGATTCAATTCAAATGCAACTGCGGGCATGACTGACTGCCAATTGGTTATGACTTGAGGATGCAGTTCTCCAATGATTCCTATTTTCTTGCCGTTGACAGTAATGTCTCCCGCTCTTCCAGCAATAAAATGGGGATAATCGCTTTCTTTAACCGCACATTCTAATCCCAGCGCGCGAGTAAGCGCTTCTAATACTTGCCTAATCTCGGTAAAATCAGTTTTGTCATGGCATAACATGACGCAGAGATGTTCTGCTTCCAAGATGCCAGTTTCTGTATCTCCCGGAACAAAGATTCTTCCCATTTCAAAAATATTCTGCGGAGATTCATGGTGCTGGTTTTCAGCCAGATTTTTCATCAGGCTGGGCATAATCGCATTGCGCAGATGATTATGATCGCCGATAGCGTTTCTGAGCGGGATTGGTTCTAGAGCAAGATTCATTTTCGTGGTAAGATCTTCTTTGGTAGTCAGGTGAAAGTTCTTGACTTCTAATAATTGCATTCCTACTAATAGCTCTCGGACTTTCTTAGCAAATTTTTCAAAGGCATCCTCCTCTCCGATGGTAGCAACATTAGGAATCTCTTCCTGGAAATATTCATAACCATAGGCGATAGCAATATCTTCGATCAGATCGACTTGGTGGAGGATGTCTGCCCGATAGGCAGGGATTAACACGTGTCCTTGTTCAAATCCATAGCCCATTTTTTCCAGGAGTTTTGCTGCCTCTTTTTCAGATAAGGATAAACCTAATCTTTTGTTTACATATGGTAAATCTAACTTCATTTTGGTAGGAGTTAGATTTGGAGTTGTTTTTACGCCATCAGGATATTCCAATTTAACAGAATATATCCCCCCACCCATGTCAGCCAGAGCTGTGACAATCATGTTTAAACAAGTGCTGAGTACGTCGAAGTCAAACCCGGAACATTCGATGAATACATCTTTGGTTTCATCGGTAACTCTTCCAGTGTTATCTGAATTAATAATCGGCGGCATGCTGAGAATTTCTCCTTTCACATCAACGAAGAAAGGATATTTATGCAGCCCCTGCAATAAATGTCCATATTCTTTTCCAGCTTTATGTTCTTCCAGGATTTCAGCAGCAGTCATTTCTTGATGCGCTTCCAAGGGTTTGAATTTAATGTTCTTGGGAAGGTCTGCTTTGTAAGTAATAGGGAAAGTAATTTTTTCCATGGGGTACATCCCGATAGCCGCTTTCTTTCTGTTTCTCCCGTAAGTGATGTGCAGTTTTTCCTGGATTTGGATTACTTGCCGAAGATTCTCTTCATCAAAATGCAATCCTTTTACGATAGCGCAAGCTGTATAGGGTCGGATTCCTTTTACTGAAGAGTCGATCATCACTTTTTGATGGCTGTCTTTAGCTGCATATTTACGTAGCCCGGTTCTGACACCGATGAATGAACCGAAAGCTCTCGCAAACCCTTGTTCTGACAACATATCCGGCCGATTTGGGAATACTTCAACATGAATCTCATTATCTTTAATATCTTCTAAGTCAGTTCCTAACATGCTGATACGGTCTTTTAGCTCTTCGAGAGGCAGGACTTTTCCGACTAATTCTTCAAATACAGTTTTGTTTAAGGTTATGGATGGCATTTACACACTCATCTCCTTAATAGCGTTTAAAGCTGAAGGTAATTCTTTTAACCTGTCACCTTCACTTAGGTGTCCTTTATTATGTTCTAAAATAAACTTAGCTTTTAGTTGTTCCTTAAACTCTATAGCTTCTCTCATTGAAACAGATTTATCATTGTCTGAATGAATTATGACGAAATTTTTACAATAGTCTCTTGCTTTTTCTACTTCAACAGCTAGACTGTAAAATTCAGAAATTTGGGGGATCCCTAAATTGCCACTAAAGCCTGCTATCAGTACACAACCCCCTACTATACTATTTTTTGGAAGCGTTGTAAGATACCGAACAATTGATATGCAACCTAAACTATGGCCAATAAAATAAGTATCTTTGTCTGGTACCTTTACATTTTGAGAAATTGTTTTTATCCATTCGTTTAACTTTGGATGTAATCCTCCTGGCATTTGGGGTGTTAGGACTTGAAAACCCCTCCTCTCTAGTTCTTTCTTTAACCAAGGTTTCCAAGAATCATTTGGTACCCCATTCCATCCGTGCACAATTATTGCTCGTTTCATTTCAACCACAGCTTCATTTCTCGTATCTGTTTTAAATCGTTCTTGTTAATGTCGCGGATATCGGTAATATCCCAGTATTCTGAAATTATTCGCCCCATTCCCTGTCCCCAGGCTAAGACAGGACAATCAAATCCTAGTAAGGGCTTGGTTACTTCTGGGCGAAAAATACCGGCGCCTCCTAGTTCTATCCATTGCTTTCGTACTGGATGGAAAACATCAACTTCTAAGCAAGGTTCGCAATAGGGGAAATAAGCAGGGCGCATGCGTACCTTTTCAAAACCCATCTTTTTGTAAAACTGAGTCAAGTATCCTTTCAAGTGTTTCAAATTCGCATTTGGATCAATAACGATCCCTTCCACTTGGTAAAATTCAAATAAGTGTTTCCAGTCTAAGGCTTCATTGCGGAATACTTTTCCCACGGCAAAGAATTTTGCAGGAAGATCTTCCTTCTTTAATTTGGCAATAGTCTGTGCAGAAAGAACTGTGGTGTGTGTTCGCAGCAGCACTTGTTCAGTTTCTTCTTTGGAAAAAGTGTATTTCCATCCTTTGCTGCCGGTATCTGCGCCGTTTTCATGAACTTCTTTGATCTTCTTCCAGAGTTCAGGGAGTTTTGCTTTTCCTCCGAGATAGAATGTATCCTGCATCTCTCTCGCCGGATGATCTTGAGGAACAAATAAAGCATCCAAATCCCAGAAGGCAGACTGCACATAATTGCCGGTCATCTCTTTAAATCCCATCTCCAGCCAGATGGATTTGATGTATTCAAGAGCTTCATTTTCAAAATGTTTTTTTCCCGGATATTTCCGGGGGACATTAATTTCTACATCATAGGCGCGGAATTTGGTTTCCTTCCAATCACCTTTCTTGAGCATGCCAGTGGTAAGGCGGTTAGTGACTTCTTCAGTTAAATCCATGGCGGCAATTTTTTTTCCTAGTTCAGTCAGGGTTGTAGTTGTTTCTTTTACTTCTTCTACTTTGAGGAATTCTTTTCGTTTCTTGAGCTCTTCAAAAATGGCTTTGTCTGTTCCTGTTAAGGCGGTAACTTCTATCGGGAAATCTTTTTGTAGGAATACTTCTTCTGGTGATTTTGCTTCTCGCAGCTTTTTTCCTTGCTCAGTAAGTTTTATCTGTAAATTTTCTCCTTTGGCTACATCTATAGCATTTTTCTTCCGTAAAAGGCCAATACAAGCATTGACTTCTTCCCGGGAAAGCTTGGATTTTTTGGTTATGACATTTAGTCCCTTGAATTCATCTGTCAGGGCATTAAGGAAGGCTTTTTCCGGCAAACCTCCCTTTTTATAGTGCAAACCGTTTTGGTCTAGGGAAATAATTTTCTTAGTTTCAGACGTAATGGTGAGAAGGCCTTTGTTTTCCAGCCACTGCAGGGCGCGCATGACTTCAATCTCCTGCAGTTTGCTTTTTTTGACAATATGCTGGAAGTCCTTTTCCTCTCGCAATACCGGCAGAACAGCTCTTTCAAACGGATGAAGTTTGAGGATTAGTTTCTCTAGGTCCATACCAGGTTTAGAAAGGCAAGTTCTTTATAAAATTAATTACAAAAAAAGAAAGGAAGAAAATACTTATTTCGCATTCCAGACATGTTCAAACATATGATCCATCGCAGTCGTAAAGTACGGCGTTTTGACCCAGATGCCTATATCATACGAGGGGTGAACATCTTTGTCGTCCAGCATCATAAACACCAGATCTGTTCCGTCGACAGTCACAAAACGTGAATTCACTTTACTGCTGTGTTTCAATTCTACCACGCCTTTCAAGTTGTCAGCGGCAGCCTTGTTGTCTTTGGAGAGAGGAGCAGCAATCCTGATCCGCACCCCTTTCTTCTTGGCTTTTTCGAAAGTTGCCCGGAGTCCTTCTACTTTGCGCAGGAATCCTTTTTCCGTAGTCATAATGTTGACTGTTTTCTGCGCGTCTTTGATAAGAAGGTCTAAATGGTTATACAAATTAGTTCTTCCCCGCAGGCAGCTGCTGATGTCAGAAGGATCGACTAAAGCGATGCCATTGTTGTGCAATGTTTCCAGCTCCTGCAGCAAATCAGAGCCTTTCACAGTTTCCAAGCGCTTGATTTTTTCCTGCGCTTCGGTATTCATGTTTTTTCGCACCCGATCCACAACTTCGCCGGGAGGGATAGCAATATATTTGATGGGCTTTCCTAACTTCATGACCACAAAACCCTTTTTTTCCAATGATTCCAGAACGTCATAGCTTCTGGAACGAGGAACGTCAGCAATGTCCGACAATTCTCCTGCAGTAGAAACTCCTCTGCTCAGCAGAGCCGCCCAGAGCTTGACCTCGTATAAGTTCAAATCGAAGTACCGCCGCAGTTGGCTTAACAATTCTTCCTTTACAATCATGTGAAACCCCTCCTTTTTAACGATATACTCGCAATATTCATTTGTTACTCCGGTATAAGTAAAATAAACTACTATTAAAATGTTGTGGTTTTACAAAATATAGACTTGTGATTGGTTCTATTTTCTTCGACGATAATTTCA
>CAYJVI010000028.1:0-11574 GCA_964373595.1 uncultured Methanosarcinales archaeon
CTGGCCATAGTCATGGATGACCGAGCCTTGGTGGTATTTCAGGACCAGAAAATTAGGAGAATCTGGTTTAATGAGGAATGGTGGTTTGTAGCTACAGATATTATTACGGCATTGACTGATAGTAAGGATCCATCGGGTTACCTTAAAGATATGCGTAGAAGGGATGAGGGTTTTGCTCAAGGGTGGGGGCAAATTGCCGCCCCCCTTCCAATTCAAACTCAGGGGGGCATCCAGAACTTGAATTGTGTTTCTACCAAAGGTGCCTTAAGGCTTGTTCAATCTGTCCCTTCCAAGAAAGCAGAACCATTCAAGCAATGGCTCGCCAAAACAGGATACGAACGCATACAAGAAATCCAAAACCCAGAATTAGCTCAAAAACGTATGAAAGAGCTCTATAAAGCCAAAGGCTACTCTGAAGACTGGATTGAGAAGAGAGTTCGAGGCATTGCCATACGAGACGAACTGACTGATGAATGGAAGAATCGCGGGGTAGGCACGGAAAAAGAATTTGCAATCTTAACTGCAGAAATTTCCAAAGCGACTTTTGGTATGACTCCCAGCAAATATAAGGAATTCAAAGGCTTACAAAAAGAGAACTTACGAGACCACATGAACGATTTGGAGCTTATTTTCACCATGCTAGGAGAACGCGTGACTACAGAAATCACCACCACAAAAGATACGCAAGGCTTTACTGAAAACAAAAATGCTGCTAAGGAAGGAGGAGAAGTAGCGGGAAATGCTCGAAGAGATGCGGAAAAAAGAATAGGAAAATCTATAATCTCCAGCGAAAATTATGTCTCCGAGCCTGAAAAAGAAAAAAGGAGACTCTTACGATAAAATGGACAAAGAAGATTCCGTACATTGGACAGACGTAGCCGCAGAAAAAATCATCCGGGAGAAAGGCGATAAAAAACAGTATGTTCTGGCAGCAGGAATAACTCCATCCGGAACAGTCCACATCGGCAACTTCCGGGAAATAATCACCGTTGATTTAGTGCGGAGAGCATTGGAAAAAAAAGGAAAAAAAGTCAGTTTCATCTATTCGTGGGATGATTTAGATGTGTTTAGAAAAGTTCCTGCAAATATGCCTAAACCTGAACTTCTGCAGCAATATCTGCGCAAACCGATTGTCGACACTCCTGACACTTTCGGCTGTCATAAGAGCTATGCTGAACATCACGAAAAGGAAGTAGAAGATTCTATTCCGAAAGTAGGAATAAAACCAAAATTCCTGTATCAGGCAAAAAAATATCGCGCCGGTGAATATGCCCAGCAAATCAAACACGCTTTAGAGCATACCGAAACCATCAAAAAAATACTCGACCAATACCGTGAAGAGCCGGTGGAACACAACTGGCTTCCCATTTCCTTGTTCTGCGAAAAGTGCGGGAGAGACACCATTACCGATTTACATTGGTTAGGAGGCTACAAACTGAGATATGCCTGCGACTGCGGACATAAAGATGAGTTTGACTTTCGCAAGAAAACTATGGTCAAATTAAAATGGCGCGTGGATTGGCCCATGCGCTGGGCGTATGAGAAGGTAGACTTTGAGCCCGGTGGAAAAGATCATTCTACCGTCGGCGGAAGTTATGATACCGGGAAACAGATCTCTACGCAGGTATGGGATTTTGATGCCCCCAGTTATGTAAGGTATGATTTCATAAGCTTAAAAGGAATGGATGGAAAGATGTCCAGTTCCAAGGGAGAGGTTATTACACTCAACGAGGTGCTGGAAGTGTATGAGCCGGAAGTCACCCGCTACATTTTTGCTGGAACCAGGCCTAATAAAGAATTTGCCATAAGCTTTGATGCTGATGTTCTTAATGTCTATGAAGATTTTGACAAAGCTGAGCGCGTCTATTTTGGCGTGGAAGAACTTCAGGATGAGAAGAAAGCAGAAAAATACAAGATTGCCTATGAGTTAAGTTACCTTGGTGAACTTCCCAAAACTATTCCTTATCAGCCGAAATTCCGGCATTTGACCACGCTCTTGCAGATCCATAATTTTAATCTCGACAAAGTAGTGGGCTATTTTGAAAAAGAATTGAAAAACGAGCATGATAAAAAACGCCTCCGCGCCAGAGCAGAATGCGCTGCTAACTGGCTGCAGAAACATGCTCCGGAAGAGTTCAGATTTACGGTGCAGGAGAAATGCCAGGTAACAGCAACAAAAGAGGAAAAGAAAGTTCTCCATGAACTGGCAGCAAAATTACTGGACCGCGGCTGGACTGATGTGGAATTGCATGAAGAGATGTATATTCTCTGCAAGAATCACAATATGCAGCCCAAGGATTTCTTCACTCTTGCCTACAGAGTATTGATCAATAAGGAACGAGGACCAAGGTTGGCTGCCTTTATTTTGGAGATTGGAAAAGAGAAAGTTGCAGGATTGCTGAAGAAAGTGTAATAATATTTTTGGCGATAGTTTTTTATAGTAGGTTCCCTATTTAGGATTACATGACACAGGCAAATGTTCAAAGGGAAATACTGGACACTCTTACCGGATTAAAACAAGAGGTAAATCATCTAAAAGTCGATATGCATCAGCTCATAGAATATCTGGAAGATACGCGATTAACGGAAGAAGAAAAAGAACTGTTATACCAAAGCATCGCCAAAATCAAAGCTGGCGATGAATCTGATTTTGTTTCTCATGAAGATCTTAAGAGAAAATTAGGTCTTTAAACAATATGTTTTCTATTAAGTATGATAATCGGGCTTCTAAATTTCTGAAGAAATTAGCAGTTAAAGCTGATGTTAAAAGAATTATCAATGCTGTTGAAGAGCTGGCTGCGAATCCATTTCCTAAAGATGCTAAACGGGTTGAGGGATATCACGATGTCAAAGTTTTTAGGATTCGAGTAGGTGATTATAGAATCCTTTACCTTGTTGATCATGAAAATTCAAAATTGTACATTGTAAAGATTGATAAAAGAGAAAGGATTTACTAAGCGTCTTAAATAGACTTAGAAAGTTGCGGAATTACTGAAGAAAGCGTGAGATTATGCCTATTACTGTTGAAAGATATTGGGACGAGAAAACTTTAGAGATCAAATTAAAATTACCGCAAGGAGATTCTTTTATTATTGCTGGGGGGAAACATCCTGACTGCCGGTATGAACTAAGCGTTGTTCTTCCCTGGTATGAAGGACGGCATTCTACTGGCGCGGGGATCTGCCTTGAAGAAGATCTTAGAGGGGAAGAAATACTTTCTCTTTACGAAAGTCCAACTTACGAATTGATTGCTCTCATCAGAAAATCCCTTCCTGCTTTTGAAGAGTTAGATCGCGAGGGGGATTTAGAAATATAACTCTCCTCTCCATCATCTAGATTCCCCAAGAAAGATATCTATATAATCTAGTGGAACTGCCTCTTTTAAAAAAGGTGTGTTCATGCAGTCTTTCATCCTCGACTTCGGACTCTTGTTTCTAGTAATAGTAGTCATTTCCTTTATGGTGAAACTCATCAAGCAGCCCATCATCATTGGATACATTATTTCCGGCTTTATTTTCTCCTTCTTTATTGCCGGAGGAAGGGTTACCGAAGAGCAGATCCTGTTGATGGCGGAATTAGGAATCACTTTCCTGCTCTTCCTGATGGGGCTGGAATTTGATTTCCACAATTTGAAGCATTTGGGAAAGGATATATTCATCTCCACCACGCTTCAGTCAATCATTTTCTTTGCTCTGGCCTTTCCTCTGGCGGTGTTGCTCGGCTTCAGTGTCAAAGAAAGCGCCTATCTTGCCATTCTTTTCATGTTCAGCAGCACCCTGCTGGTAGCCAAATGGCTGGAAGATAAAAAGGAAACATCGACTCTGCAGGGAAAAATCACCTTAGGTATTCTCATTGTGCAGGACGTTTTTGCCATTCTTATTTTAACTCTGGTAAATGTTTTTCAGGAAACAGGCATAACTGATATTCTTCTTGTTCCCCTAAAAGGCTTGGTCTTGGTTGCAATTGCGTTTATTTTTGTCAAATACATCCTCAATCATCTGCTGAAAATGGCTTTCCGTTATCCTGAACTGCTCTTCGTTTCCAGTTTGGGGGTGTGCTTTTTATTTGTGGAAATCTCGCCTCTTTTAGGCTATTCCACTTCCATCGGCGCCTTTATTGCCGGTGTAACTTTAGCCAACACCGAATATAAAAATGATGTTCTGGGAAGATTAAAACCTCTTATAATATTTTTCAACTTGCTTTTTTTTGTGGGTATGGGATTTCAGATCAATACCCAGTTAAATCCGCAGACCATAGTTTTACTTGTTCTTTTTTTCCTGCTCTGCTTCTGCCTCAAGCCTTTGACCATATACCTTACTTTGAAACTGCGCGGCTACGATTTAAAAACTTCCTTTCTTGTTGCAGTAAATCTTTCCCAATTCAGCGAGTTTGGCTTGATTATCATTTCCTCGGCAGTTTTAACCGGCTTTGTGGCGGTGGAAGTTAGTGCCGTGGCTATCATTTTGCTTGTCGCTACTTTTGTGGTATCGTCGTATTTCATAAAATATGACCTGATTTTGTTTAAACATGCTGAAAAATTCTTGAAAAGGATTGATGCCGCCTTCCCGGTAAAACGTCATCTTGGCGGGGAAAAAAATATGGCTGGATTTCAGATTATGTTTTTTGGATATTATGATCTAGGAAAAGAATTTTTTTCCAAGATGGAAGTACTGGGAAAAAAGCCGTTAGTGGTGGAGACTGATCCGGCCAACATTGATCTTTTGAAACAAGAGAATGTTCCCTTTCTTTATGGTTCTGTTTCCAACCCTTATTTTCTGGAGCATTTGGATCTTTCTGATGCTGAGATTGTTGTTTCCAGTTTAGTTGACGTCGGGGAAAGCAAAATGATCATCAAAACCATCAAGGATAAAAATCCCGGCGCAGCTATTATCGTGACTGCAAAAAGCCTCAAGAATTCGCTGGAATTATACGATGCGGGAGCGGATTATGTCATTTATCCCTCCTATCTAAATGAGCAGAATGTTTCGGTCCTGCTGGAAGATTATACTTCAGATGTCAATAAAATAATTACCAAGAAAATCAATGATCTCAACCGCCTGAAGATGCGCCAGGAGAAGTTAAAAGAATCGGAAAGAATGTTTAATATCAACGATTTCGTGAAGAGATTGTCGAAGAAAGAGAATAAAAAGTAAAAAATGGTGTGGACGGCAGGATTCGATTACAGACCCAAAAAGAATTTCCTTTTGGATTACCTGCGTAGGCACTAAGCCAATGGGTCCTAAGCCCATCCCGTTTTGTCTGAAATCGAAGATTTCTGACTTATGAAAATCCTCGATTTTCAATTGGCCGCTCCGGCACGTCCACATGAACTAAACAGAAATTCTTTATTTTCTTTAAAAAGGTATCTGTTAAAGTGTTTGCAACCGCAATAATTAAAAGGAATTAACCCTCCCATTTTTCCATGTACATCAAACGCGTCAAGTACAAAGACATCGAAGAAATCCCCCAGCTGAAAATAAACAAATCCTTCAAAACTGATTTTCAAGGCAGCTCTCCAGCGCCATTTATCGGCCGTTTTGGTTATCCTCAGGTCAATATCGGGGTCTTAAGCCCGCAATTCTCCGGTGATACTTCCCATTACGATTCTCCCCGCTTGTGGAGTAAAGAAAATGCGGCCATAGGAAATATTGCCAGCATGCGCTATGGCTTGGTTAATTCTCGCAGCCAAGCAAACGTGAAGGAAATTCAGAGAGGCAGTAAATTTCTGGAAATTGTGCAGGAAGTAGGCATGGCTAAAAACGCCGTGGAATTGGAAGTGAATCTGAAGCAAGCTCCGCAATTACAGTTTAGGCCGGAAAAAGAGATAATTCCTTTCGGGCCGCAGGCAGCGATAAAGAGCGCTAGAATCACCGCTAATGCCAAAGTTGATTCTCGGGTAGAGCGTGTTGTTTCCGACACTGATCTGAAAGCAGCGCCTGCCATCATCAGTCTCTACCAAAAAGGATTTGAAGAGAGTTTGTTAAACAAATTATTATCGGTGGGGGGTGTGGGATTAAAGGAAAACAGAAAATTCGTGCCGACCAGATGGAGTTTAACTGCAGTTGACGATACTATCGGAAAGCAGCTGATAACTGAAATTAAGGATTTTCCTTCGGGTGATTATCGAACATATTTCGGCGGCGGCTGGGGGAACTATTATCTCATTTTGTTTTTTCCGGAAGTATGGAGTTACGAATTATTTGAAACCTATTTAGCTAGTCAGGTCAATCCTTGGAGTAAGGATGGATACATGTACTCAACTGATTATGAAAGCTACGAAGGAAGAAAAAATTATGCGGAAGAAACAGCTGGCGGGTACTATGGCTGTCGATTAAGCGTTTTGGAAAAATTAAAAGAAGTAAAGCGGCAAGGAAGCTGTTTAGCCCTGCGATTTATCACTTCGGAATATAATGTCCCTTTAGGCGTGTGGGTATGCCGGGAAGCTGCCAGAAAAAGCCTGCAGGAAAAACCACTTACCTTTGCCGACCAAAGTTTGATGATACAATATGCGGAAGAATTGATCAAAAGGAAGTTTGGGTTTGATTTGGATTTGTTGTTGAAAGAGAGCAAGTTATTAAAAACAAAGAAAGAGCAAAAGACATTAATTGAATTTTAAGGTTATTTTTCTCGGGACTGAATAATTTTTTTCTTTTCCAATGACAACTGTCTTTCACTCCCAACAGGAATAAATAAATTTTATAAACCCCTCTTCATCACTAGACTTCTTTTCAAGGGCGGTGATATGATGAAAGACATAGATGCAGAATTTGAGGAATTTGTGCGCAAGCATCCCCAGCGCTTGACAGAAAATCAGAGGAAGATCTGCGAAAAAATGGGGCTGGAGATCCATAATTAAGGTTTAGGTTATCCGCAAGAGAAACGTTTAAATCTCCACCACCATTACTTTATGTTATGGGAGCATTTGAAGAATTTAAACAGAGGCAGGAGCGATATCTGGCGAGAGCAGCTGTTCTTGGGAATAAAGCGGGGACTGATGTTTTTTTTCTCAGTGAAATCAAGTCTTTTGTGCGTGAGCTGAGTTCTTTTAAAGAAAAAAATAAAGCCGTTTTAGATCCGAACAGGAGAGCCATCCTTGTCCTTTGGCGGAATCACTGGCTTAGTTTTCTGGAAGGCAGCAGTATGTCAAAGTTAGCGGCGTAAAATCCTCCTCGAAAGATTTATATTCCGCAGACATTTATATTTGTTCATGGCTGCAAAGTGGTGGAGTAAACTGCTGGGAAAGAAAGCGCCGCCCCCAAAAGTAGATGTTCTTGCTGACATTGATGCGGTTATAGATTTTCTCGGCGATGTTTCGCATGATGTCAAAGAACTGCTGGTCCAGCTGAAGAAATTAAAGGAATTGGAAAAAGAGTATCATGTCGCTGCTTCGGGAATACTTCATGTGAATCTGGAAACACAGGCTCGTGTTTTTGACCAGCTGCTGGAACGTTATGAATTCTTTGAGAATGATGTGGATGTCAATGGCCTGCGGGTAAAGATGATGGCTAAGGAATTCCTGAAGAGGGCATCCAAAGCGGGGATGACCGATTTAGTAAGAAGGAAAGAGAGAGATAAGAGATGGTTGATGTTGTGGTGAGTGCCATAAAGATTTAAAGAAAAATTAATTCGTAAACACCCTATACTTTTCCTTCCCTTCTATCTCAGCCAGGATCCGTTTTACCACCAGCTGTTTAGGGTCAGGAAGTAATTTCACTCTTTCTTTGATATCATCAAAACTTTCAAAGAGTTTCTCTTTCCGGGCGTTCAGCACTTCCCACATATGTTTTTTCCCTACTCCCGGCAGTAATTCCAGCTGGTGCATCCTCATGCTCAGTGGCTGTGCTTTGTTAAAGAATTCCACAAACTTCTTTTCCTGCCCGGTTACAACCTCTTCGATGGCATCATGGAGCGTATTTCGTCCGGTAGCGGTAAGTTTCTCCACCGGAATCCGGCCTTTTATGTGATGGATTTCTTCTCGCTTGCCTTCTCCGATATAGACTTTCTGCTGGGGCTGTAAAAAAGTTCCTTTTTTGGGAATTAATTCCAGAAGGGTTAAATGCTCAGTTCCCAGAGCTTGCACAATAGGGCTCTTCACAGTAGCTTGTTCGAATGGATACCCGTGCTCCAGGTGATCCAATACGATTGCATTCTCTTCTCGTACCGGTTTTGGTTCTGGGATTGTTTCCATGTTTGAACTTCACTTTATCTAGTAATGAGCTTGATTTAATAAAAATTGCGTTTATTTTAAGCAAATTCCTGCATCACCGCTGCAATGCTCTCCTGATCCTTCTTGGAGAGGCTTAAGGGATAGGACTGCAGAACCACTTTTAATTCGTCCAGATTTTTAGGCAGGAAATCAATTATTTTACAGAAATGTTCTTCCTTCAGCCGGGTGAGGTTTAATGCTGCCAGCTTGGTGTACAGTTCTTCTCTTTTCTTTTCCGGCAGGGGAGAGAACTGCTCCAGGTATTCCTTAGTCTTATTGGAGAGGAAATTTAATTCTTGGTCTCGTTTCTGCAGCATGTCTACAGCTGCTTTCACGTCTGCAAGTGCTAAGGGTGTTTCGGAAATGAATTGCGGTGTAGGCATGGTTTTACTCCTGTTTCTTTAAGTGGATAGGGTGGGCAAATACTTTCTTTTCCTTATGCCTGTCCCAGACGGTAACTTCATAACATCTTCCCTGTTTTCCGGAAATGACTCCAGTCAACCCATGAAATAAGGGAGAAAATTGCCCTTTTTGGAGATTGGAATTGATCTTTAAGTTGACGGTATCTCCAATTTTCAATTCCTGGAAATACTGGCTCAGGGAAATCTTGCCCCGTTCACGGTAGTGTCTCTTGAGTTTCTGCCGTGTTTTATGCTGCCGGGAACCGATTCTTTTTACCATGCTTAGCTGAGATAAGGGTTGATTTATAAAGGTTTCTGTGGGTTTATAACCAAAATTAGTTTTTACTTTGCGGTGATAAAAAAAGAAAGGTTTATAAAACGGTGTCCTTTGGAGGATTAAAATGATTGATGAGATTGTTCGGCAAAATATTGGACTGATGGAAAGCGATAAAGAAGGAGGAATGCGCCTTCTGTTTAGACGGGAAAGTATTGGCGGAAATGCAGGTGTTTTTGAGGGAAAATCCTGTTACTGCGCCAATTTCTATTATGGCGCGCAAACTGGCAAAATACGATATTTCGGCAATATTCAGGAAGTTCCTACGCAAATTGTTCAGAACTGTTTCTTGGGGCAATTTAAAATTGCTATGGACACCAATAGAATATTAGAAGCAGCCAGAGCAGGAAACATTAAAGAGCTGGAACTTCGGCATGAACAAATTGTAATGCTCTATCTTTATGCTCCTAGATCCGGGACTGCAATGGACAATCTCTTGCAGACAGCAATAAAATACAATAAAATATTGAAAACTAAGAGATTTCCTTTTGGCCATTAGGGGTTCAAATAAGTGGTTTCTTATTTTCATGAACAAAACTTAATATAAACACCTCTAAAATACAGTAATTATGAGCTCCGCAACCGCCCTTCAAGAAATAACTGAAAAAATTAAGGAACAAGGAATTTATTCACAAGATACCCTAAATACTATTAAGATGGAAGTAGCTAAAAAATACAGCCTTAAAAAATCTCCCAGCAACATAGAGCTGTTACTTTCCTTACCCCAAGACCTGGTAAATGAGTTTAGAGAGATATTATTATCAAAACCTACTCGAACTATTTCTGGGGTATCGCCCGTTGCAGTAATGACCAAACCTAGCCGATGCCCACACGGCAAGTGTACGTTCTGCGGAGGCGGGATCGGTAGTCCCTGGGGTGATGTTCCTCAGTCCTATACCGGACATGAACCTGCTACCATGCGGGGAATCCGCAATGATTATGATTCTTATCTGCAAGTCTTCAACCGCCTGCAGCAATATGTTCTTATGGGGCACAGCTTTGACAAGATTGAAATCATTATCATGGGCGGCACTTTTACTGCTGCCGAGAAAGAATACCAGGAAGAATTTGTCTACGGCCTTTTCAAAGCCATGAACGATTTTTCTGAATTATTTTTTGATGCTCAGGGAGAATTTGATTTCTTGAAGTTTAAGGAATGGTTTGAATTGCCCGGAGATATGTATGATAAGGAGCGTGAACAAAAAATCAAGAGCAAGCTTTTGGAATTGAAGCAAAGGACAAAAACCACGCTGGAAGAAGAACAATTAAGTAATGAAACATCTTACATCCGTTGTGTCGCGCTATGTATCGAAACCAAACCGGACTGGGGATTTTTAGAGCATGGCAATGAAATGCTGCGCCAAGGATGCACTCGGGTAGAGTTGGGAATTCAATCAGTATATGATGATGTGTTGAAATTTGTCCATCGCGGCCATACTGCAGACGATTCTAAAAAATCCATTCGGATTCTTCGTGATTTGGGTTTCAAAATTAATTTTCACTATATGCCGGGATTGCCGCTGACCGATTATGAGCGGGATATGGCTGGAATGAGGCAACTTTTTACCGATCCTGCCTATAAGCCGGACATGATTAAAATGTATCCCTGCATGGTTGCTCCGGGAACTGCGTTGTATTACCAATATAAAAAAGGAGAATTTACGCCTTTAAGCACTGATGAAGCTTCTCGGCGCATAGCGGAATTTTATTCTTTTGTGCCGGAATATTGCCGGATTCAGCGCGTGCAGAGAGATGTCCCGACTAAATATTGGGAAGCGGGAGTAGATATGACTAATCTGCGGCAGTATATTGATCAGAAGTATCCGGTTGCCTGCCGGGACATCCGCGCCCGCGAACCGAAAGGAAAGCCCATCGCCTGGGATAAGGTTGAGATCAAAGTGACGGAATATGAAGCATCCCAAGGAAAAGAATTTTTCATTTCTGCAGAGGATACTGTGAATGATCTTTTGGTAGGTTTTTGCCGATTGCGTTTTCCGTTTGAATATCTGCGTCCGGAAATTACACCGGGAAGCGCTTTACTCCGTGAACTGCATGTGTATGGGACTGCTACTGCTATCGGCGACGAAGGCGTAGTGCAGCATCGGGGCTGGGGAAAGAAACTGATGCAGAAAGCAGAAGAGATTGCCCAGAAGCATGGAAAAAAGAAGATGGTAGTTATTTCTGGTGTTGGGGTGAGGGAATACTATCAGGAAAAGCTGGGTTATCAGAAAGAAGGTCCTTATATGGTGCGGGAGATTTAAGGTTCAGGAATTGCTCTGGGAATCAGCGTATATTCCGCATCATAAGCATTCTTGCTCAGAAAAATCGTATCCTCCTTTTTGACCACAAGCCCTTTTCTTTCCAGCTGCAGCACTTTTTTGGCTAAATCTGGTTTGTCTGGAGGAACGGGCAGGCCGCTGGTTAAATGTTTGCGATATAAATTCCGGAGGAAAACGGTTTCATCAGAAGTGATGGTTACTCTTTTCAAGGTATTCCCATTAGGTTTATAGCAATATTGGATTACTACACAAGATTCATATCCCTCCAGGTACGGAGGAAGTTCGTAGATAGGCGCATTCTCTATTATTGGCAAAGGGTTCATCATAGTGCTTCTTAGCAAGAGAATTCTTAAA